>CALFRW010000103.1 GCA_937919135.1 uncultured Haloplasmataceae bacterium | reverse complement strand
ATCGAATTCAGCTTTGAACCATAGTTGCAGGATAAATCAGAGATTACCGAATCAACACAAGTACCTTTCTTTAAGTATAGATATACTTCATTTAACACAAATTCAGGATCTAAATGTTTCATACCAGAAATATTTATTCTCGCAGTTTCACCACCATATTCAACAGATTGGAAAATACCAACAATCTGGAAGTTTTCTGTCTTATTTAAAGCATTTTTTATTGTGAGTGTATCACCAATTTTTTTATTAAGGGTTTTTGCGAGAGTCGGGGTTAAGGCAATTTCATTTTGTTGAGTTGGATTACGTCCCTTGAAAATATTTGCTGTTTTTAACTCATTAAAATCAGCACTTACAAAAGTCATAATTTTATGCTTATCAATCTGAAGTTCCGTTTGATTAATGAGGATAATATTTTCAATATTATTTTTTCCTCTTGCTTGGAGTTCATTAATCACTTGGTCAATATTATTGTTTTTATCGATACTAAATGAAAGATCCATTGGTTCTAAACCGATGATTTCCATTGCTTTGGTGCTATCACTGAATAAATTAGTTAGTGCTCCGCCAAATATCAGCGGAAAAGTTAATAAAATGGCCACAATTAATAACATTATGTAGTGTTTATATTTAGTTATCATCTGTTTAAGCGCTAGAGTGAAAATAAATGGGAATCGTTTTACTTTTGTTAAGGTAAAGGATTTTACGATAGAAAAGTTAGGAGGTGAAGATCCCTGTCTAATTGCGGTAACAGGACTAATTTTCTTTGTTTTTCTGGCGATTAATGTAGCATAACAAGTTATTAATATCATAATGATAAAAATTGCTAGGATTGAGTAAATTATATTTAATTTACCGTCCCAAACAAGTCCTGTTGAGTTAAGTAAAAGTTTTCCAATTATTGGAATCATAATTGCACTAACAGCTAAACTTAAAATTGTCCCTAATAAGGATAAAAATAAGTAAGGTAAAATTGTTATCAGATAGATTTGGTTTGCATTTAAACCTAAGGCTTTCATGATCCCAATTTCAGTGTAATCAGCCTCAATTGCGACTAAAATTGCGTAGCGCATGACCATTACCGCTATTAAAATAAGAAATATTGCGAAGAAAATCATAATTGCCAAGATTAAATTTATTACTGACATCGTGGAAGATTTTGCGAGTGAGTAATTAAGAGAAGAAAGGATCTCTGGAGAAAATTCTGTTTCGAACTGCTCTTCAATAATGTTTTGTTGACTATTAGGGTGATAAATCACTTTAAGCGTTGTAATTAAATTATCATCTTCTGCTAGCGGTTTCAAAATCAGATTGTAATCAGCTTCTGACAGCCAAATTTGTTTGACAATCGTTATTGAGGAACCAAACATTATATCTTCAACAAAGCCTTTAACTTTATAATGATAAGTGATATCTTTTATCGTAATTTTAACATTGTCTCCGATTTGCACATTCTTTGTTTGATTTAGGACATAAGGTAAAAGGATTTCACCCTTGCTTAATTCCACGATTTTTTGCTCGATTACGTTTATTTCGTCTATTTTTTGCTTTTCTTGATATGGGTTTATAAAGATATAACCAAAATCATAGTTACCATTTCGGGAATCACCTAATTTAGCTTCTGAGAAATAAAGTGAACTACTTACTTCTACTTCCTGTACATGATTATTATTTCTATACCATGTATAGTACATTGGATTATAGTCTTTAGTAAAAAAGCGGTAGATTGAATCAGGAGTATGAAGTAAAGCTTTAGTTTTATCCATTTTTTGATTAGCAAAACTAAAAACAGAGAGCGAGGTGATTAAGAGAATAGAGGCAATTAAGATTAATGAAAAGATTATAATTGAATATGCTTTCCTTTTTTTAAGGTTTTTTAAGGCTATAAATGTAACCATATTACCACCCTAACTTTTCGAGCCATAAAAGCATAGCTTTTTCACGTTCTAATCTATTTTCTGCTTCATATTTATCCATTTTCTTTTCACCGCTTAACTTACCATCATAAAGGTATAAAATCCGGTTACCTCTAACACAAGCTTTAATATCATGGGTTACCATAACGATTGTTTGACCCGCTTCATTTAGAGCAGTTAAGATATCGAGGACTTCTTTGCCCATTTTGGAATTTAATGCTCCTGTTGGTTCATCAGCAAATAAAATAAGCGGATTATTAATTATTGAGCGAATAACAGCTACTCGTTGCTTTTCTCCCCCACTTAGCTGGGAAGGAAGATAATTTGCATAGGAAGACATCCCTAACTGCTCGAGTAAAGACATCGCTTTTTCAATTACTTCCTTTTTCGCTTTTTTTTTAACAAGAATCCTGGTAAGATAATATTCTCTAAAACGGTTAAGTTATGTAGTAAATGAATTTGTTGAAAAACAAAACCAATATTTTGTTTTCGCTGAAAACTTAATTTATTTTCATTTAGTTGATGAATTGGTAAATTATTTAAATAAATCGCTCCTGATGTTAAATTATCCATACCACTTAGCAAGTATAATAATGTTGATTTACCTGCACCAGAGTTTCCCATAATCACAGTAAAATCATGTTTGTAGATTTCCATGTTTATATTGTTTAATACTGGTGCTTCTTTACCATCAAGAGGATAGCTTTTACACAAACAATCTGTTTTTAAAATTATTTCTTTCATATTATTGAAACCAATTCCATTCATGCCAAAACTCAAAAGCATTAGCATCAATCATAAGTAGAATCATAGTGATAATTAAAAAACTACCAAATAAAATTAATGAAATCATCATTAATAGTCTAAGATTAATTTTATCAACAACTTTTTCAGGATTAAGTGATAATTTAGGATATATTCCATTATTGAGCATATTTTTATGCCACCTTAGGTAAACCTTAGTCCATTGTTTAATATATATAAAAGAATATATAGTACCAAGTCCACTAAGAACACTTAATGATAAAGTAGATAAACCAATTAGTACTTTTCCATAATATGGTAAATATGGAATTAATTCTACAATATTTAAATTAGTGAATAGTAAGAAACTTAAAACTATTAGAGTTATTGAGAATACACCTAGTACAATTACCCAACCAATTAGGACGATTAATATCATTACCATAATAATATCGATAAAACCTAGACCAATAGTCATCGTTATTTTTCCATAATTCGGATTTGTGTTTTTAGGATCAATCGATTGGGCATATTCTTTCGCAATATATTCTGGACTAGCAAGTTTGTTAGCAATTTCTTCTTCTGTTTTGCCCAATTTCTGTTTTGAATCAAAATGGTCAGTATATTCATTGATAATATCATCAATTTCAGCGACACCAACTTTTTTTAATTCATTTCTTAAAATAGTTAAATATGTTTTTTTATCCATCATAATTCTCCTTAATTAAATTTTTAACAGCTTCACTAAAGTCTAGCCATTCTTTAGCTTGTTTTTGAAATTCTTCTTTACCTAAAGTTGTAATAGTATAGTATTTTCGTGGTGGACCATTACTTTTTTCGGATAAATAAGTATTTACTAAGCCTTCGGTTTTCATTTTCCTTAAAATAGGATAAACTGTTCCATCAGATATTTCTGTTATTTTGCTTAATGCTTCAGAAATATCGTATCCGTACCAATCATTATTATAAAGTAATGATAATAGACAAAGTTTTAGTACGCCTTTTTTATATTGGATATCCATGTGATATCACCCCTCTATTATTCTTTATACACTAGTATACATTATATAATAGTGGTGTCAATAGTTTTTTATTAATTTTGTGTTATTCTTTACATTTATTACAGAATACTTTATAATACAGTTGTACAATTTGATATTTTGGGGAGCTAATAAGCTGAGAGGTTATTAAGTTAACGACCCGTTGAACCTGGTCTAGATAATGCTAGCGTAGGGAATACATTGGGAAACAACCTCTTATTATTTATAGGAGGTTTTATTTTTTCAGGGTTAGTGCTAGCTTCCTTAATTTAAGGAGGAATAAGATGAAAACAAATCGTACAGTATTAATAATCGTAGAAATAGCAATCTTATCTAGTTTGTCACTAGTATTAGATTATTTAGCTAATTTTACGACTGGTTCTTTATTTGTTTCTGGGGGCTCAATTAGTATTGCCATGGTTCCGATTATGCTAATTGGGTTTAGAAGAGGAATAATTGCCGGAATTGCATCAGGATTTATTGTCGGTGTAATTCAGGTAATATATGGTGGTCATATCCTCGAATTTTTCCAATATATTTTTGATTATCCTTTAGCATATACTGTAGTAGGATTAGCTGGTGTTTTTATTTATTTAAATAAAAAGAAAATTAATGGTCCTACGATTGTATTAGGTTCGATATTTGCTGGTTTATTACGTTACCTTTCTCATATTCTGGCTGGTATTATTTTTTGGAGTGAATATGTTCCTGCAGAATTTATGTTCTTAAACAATCGAATGACAGGTTTTAATGCATATACGTGGTCTATTTTTTATAATGGATTATATATGATCCCATCAATAATAGTTTCAAGTATTGTATTGTATTTTTTATTTAAATATGCAAAACAATTGTTTATTGTTAATGATAAATGATATCTAGACCCATAGAGCTAACACTCTACGGGTCTTTTTCTAATATT
>CALFRW010000102.1 GCA_937919135.1 uncultured Haloplasmataceae bacterium | reverse complement strand
TTCTTTTTAAAACAATAAAGCAGGTCTCCTGACTTATAGCATCAAACACAGCTTTTTGTCTTCCCAAGTAAACTCAGTGATTTAATAAAAAGCTATTAGCTAAATACAGTAGCGGGGGCTGTTACGGATTCTAACCGTATTCCCTTTTAATACATATTCTATGTAACTATATTGATTTAATATTTAATTACAATAATAATAATAACACTTATTATGTATTTGTCAATACACTTTAATTTTAAGTTTTCATAAATTGTATTTTTTATATGCTGATTTTAAACTTTATAAGCTAACTTATTATTTTATCTAGTAACTTTATCTTAGTAAAAACAGGGATTATCTAAAAGATAGTTCAGAGTGTATACACTCTGAAGCACACCAGTAGGTATGCCTTAATTAATAACTTCTTTAAGTTTATCTTTTTTTGATAGTACTTTGATATTTTTCCATTTTCCTGATTTAAACCGATATAACATGAGCAGTGCTCTTACAATTATATCGATTCCGATTGCAAGGTAGAAACCTGTTAAACCGATACCTAAATAATATCCGAATAAGATTCCTAATACTACTCGTGCGCCCCAGTTTCCAATAATAGTACTTATCATAACCCACATCGTATCACCTGCACCCCTAAGTGCACCAGCAAGGATTAAGATTAGGGTTAATATCGGTTGCGTGATAATAATAATTCTAACCACTGTAACAGCTAATGGAACAACAGTTTTTGAAGTATCAAATAACATTACGAGTGGTTCAGCAAAAATAAACATCGATATCGTAATTGGTAACATTAATACAATACCAATTAATGCTGTTTGCTTAGCATATCTATTTGCCAAATCGCTATCACCAGCACCTAAACTTTGACCTACTAAGGTAAGGGCAGCAACTCCGAAACCAAAACCTGGCATAATTGCGAGGTTATTTATATTCATCACAATTTCATTAGCATCAAGTGCATGAGCACCTAATCCTGCGACAAAAATAGTAATGATAATTTGGCTACCTTGTCTGGCAAATTGTTCAACCGATGAAGGGATTCCAATTTTAAAAATTGCCTTAATAATTACAGTGTCCAACTTAAAACTTAAATATTTAAATGTCAGTTTTAGATTTGACTTACCAATTATTAAAATTCCAACGCCAATTAAACAACCGACCATTCTACTAATTGCAGTCCCTAAGGCTGCACCAGCAACACCCATTTCTGGAAAAATCCAGTGTCCAAAAATTAAAAGGTAATTAAAAATAACATTAACAATATTTGTGATTATCATCAGGTATAATGGTGTCTTCATATCACCTACACCTTGAAAAACAGCATTTATAATCATCATCGGAAATCCGAATATCATCGAAGTTAGGACTATTTTTATATAGACAACGCCTTCTCTAATGATAAAATCGTATCCTTCTTTGTCATCCATAAGTGAGAGCATTCCTTTTAAAAGTGATTCTGAAAAGAGAAATCCTACTACAGTAATTCCAATCCCCATAATTAATGAAATCAGAATTGATTGCCAGAGAATTTCATTACCCTTTTTGATATCTTTAGCTCCAATATAGTGCGCAACTAATGCGGTTGAACCAACAGATAAAGCGGTAAAAGCTCCAATTATTATAAAAACGATGCGGTTACTTACACCAACAGCACCAATTGCTGGTCCTGTTAATTTGCCAACCATAATTACATCAACGGTACCAACTAAACTTTGTAAAAACAAACGTATAATAGCTGGCCAAGATAAAATTAAGATTTTTTTTCGCATAGCTTTGATAGATAAATCAGTTTGTACTACGTCCATATAAGATCCCCTTTACTATTTATATCCACCTAACATCATATCACATTTTTAGTTTTTTTCCTAATTTATTATCCCTAACAAAAAAAGGGTAAGTTAATTTCTAACCTACCCAATTTATTATTTAAACTATTTCAAATAAAGTAGCAGTAGTTGTGCTGAGACCTTTATATTCAGCATAAACAGCAATAACGTATAGTCCAGGAGGAAGTTTTTCCCCTTGTATTGTACCATCCCACTCTTCTATATAATATCCTGCTGGAACATCATAAGCATAAAATGGTGAATCCAAATATTCCCCAATTGTTCCATCAAATTCATTAAAATTAAAGAATGCAATTTCAACATATTCTGCTCCATTTAGAAGGTATCCGTAAGCTAAATAAGTACCATCATAATTATTTTGAACACCAGCAAAGCTTACGCGTGGATAATTTGGTTCATGAACAAAGATGATGATTGGTACAACAATCGTTTCATTCTTATCACTAACTGTTATTGTACCTTCATATTGTCCTGGTGCTAATTTTCTCGTATCTACTTGAACATTAACACGAATACTATGAGAACTATGAGCTTTAATATTTGTATTATTACTATGAGTTACTTTAATGCCGTCTGGATTGCCATTAAATTGGACATCAAAACTGTATTTTCTTCTTTCATTAGAAAAGTTTTTAATTTCAAAGTGCTTACCTTCTACTTGTTTTCCTTTAGTTTTATCAAATACACCAAATGAATAACTACCTGGTGTGACAATTGTTTTAGCCTTAATAGCTTCAGCAATTCTAATACTTCCAGCACCTTGAACATTATGAGGATAATCTTCACCTGTTAATGGATCGGTTATTTTCTCAGCTGTATTCATTAGAACATTTTTAACATCATCAGGCGTGTATTCTGGGTGAGCTTGGAGGATTAAAGCACTTGCGGCTGCTACATGAGGTGATGCCATACTAGTACCACCAGCATAAGCATAATATCCACCAGGATAGGTACTTAATATCCAATCTCCAGGTGCAACAACATCTGGTTTAATCATCCATGTTCCATAAGCTGGCCCACGGCTTGAGAAATCAGAAATCATTTCACCAAACTCATAAAGATTAATTTCAATTAGATTACTGTATAGTACTGATACAACATACATATTATAACCATCAGTATAATCGAGTTGGAAGGTAGGTAATGAGAACTCTCCACTGGTATTTATTTCACCAGCGGCATTGTTGAAAATAATTGCGGCAACTGCGCCATGATCTTTAGCGATTTGTACTTTATCAACAAAAGTTAAATCACCACGGATTATTAACGCAATTTTACCTTCCATATCTAATCCTTCATAGTCCTCAGGATAACCTAGTCCAATAAATTCATATTCATAAGTATTACCGCTTAAAGCAAATAAATCTTCATAATTATTATATCCCATTACTTTAGCACTAGGATATGGAACAATATCTGAAGTATTGAAGTCAACATTGATATATGGTAATGCTGTTGAACCCACAGAAATTGCTTCCCGTGAGGCACCTGGAGAACCAACACTCCAATCATAAGGACCACTATTTCCACTTGATGTAACAGCTACTACCCCTTCAGCCATCGCCCAGTCAAGAGCAATACTAGTAGCATAATCAGGATCATTTAAATCATTTCCTAATGATAAATTCATAACATCAGCACCATCAATTACCGCTTGCTCAATACCAGCAATAACTTGTGCTGAAGTTCCACCATTCGGCCCTAGCACTCGGTAAGCTAAAATTTGCGCATCAGGAGCAATCCCAAAACTTTCAGCAACGATAGTTCCTGTAACATGGGTTCCATGGTAACCACCATCCATTGGATCTGAATCCATATCGAAGAAGTCATAGCCTTTATATTCGCCAAATGCATGTTGAAGTTCAGGGTGAGTATAATCAACACCACTATCAATAACAGCAACAATCATCCCTTCTCCGGTATATCCCATGCTCCACGCTTCAGGTGTGCCAATAAATGGATTACTACTTGTCATCATAGGTTCAAATTCCTCTAACAGAGTTGTAAATTCTGGAACGTAATAATTGACATTGGGATATACAGCTTTTATCCCAGGAATTGATAAAATATCAGTAATTTCATTTGCGGGTAATTCTACCGCAAATCCTGAAAATAAGTAATCATATTCTTGAATAATCGTAAAACATTCTCCATATTCTGTAACCTCATCAATAATATAATTACGTTTTACCTCTAATAGTTTTTCATTTTGAAAACTACCCGTATGTTTTGCCTCTACAATTGATTTATCTTCTAGCTCGATAATTATACTAGTAAGTTCACTTGACTCTAAATCAAAATTACCATATAATTCAGCTAATTTTAAATTAGCTGCCTGAGCTTGTGAACAATAAATAAAAATCGAACTAAAGACAATTGTCAATGTTAAAAGCATCGCCTTAATCAACTTTTTAGGCATTATTTCCCCCGCTTTCTATTTTTATCCCATGATATTATCATGTTATAATATTATATCACATTGATTGTGCGAGTTTTGTCGAATTTTCCGGACAAATAAAAATACTTACAGATCGTAAGTACTAAGTAATTGGTTATTATTTAATTGCTGTAAAATGGCATAAAGGTTAATTTATATTTAGCAGAGAAATAAGAATCGATAAAAATTTATGTCTTAAGATTGAAGCCTCTATTTTAAATCCTCCTACCAAATAAATGATAGGAGGATAAAATTATTTTACATATATATCTAAACTACTACTTTCACCAAGTTGCCCATATTCATTATTTCCCCAAGCATAGATATTATTTTGTGAACTAACCGCATATGCATGATTAGAACTTGAACCGGTAAAAATATCAACAATCGTTTCATTTTCATTTTGGACTAGTTTATTTGTGATATCTATTGGACCTTTACTATTAGTGATAAAATCATTAATGCCTAATTGTCCTTTTTTATTATTACCCCAAGTATAAACATGACCTAAACTTGTTAAAGCGATTGAAAAATTCCTTCCTGCGCTTACTTTAATAATTCTTTCTTGTGGATTAAAGTATCGCGATATCTCAACAGGAATATTACTGTTATTAAGTGTATTATCACCTAATTGACCATCTTCATTATTACCAAAAGTATATAATCTCCCTTGACTGGTAGCAATTAATGAATGTAGAGAGCCCACTGAACAATCTCCAATACTTTCACCGTTAATGAACGGGATATTTTGCGTTATATCGAGGGGAACATTTTCTTTAATAAGATTCTCTACACCTAACTGGCCATATTTATTATTACCCCAAGTAAAGATTCTCCCTACTGTTGTGATAAACAGCGAATGTCCTAATCCGGCATAAAGCTCTTGAATAAATTCGCCATTTTTTAATAAACAATTAGGGGTAATATTTATCGGTTTACTTTTATTTATATAAGTTCCATCACCTAACTGGCCATATTGGTTGTTACCCCAAGTAAAAATTCGATTTTGATTAGTTAATAAAAGTGCATGGAAACCGCCAGCGCTTATTTTAATAATTTTTTCTGAAGTAGCTAACTTAAACCGATTTGTAATATCCATTGGTAGATTACTATTAATCATTGTTTCATCACCAAGTTGCCCATACTCATTATTACCCCAAGCAAATAATCTACCTTGATCAGTTAACAAATATGATGAACGAAAGGAGGCAGCTACTGCGTTAACCTTTTCATTTAATCCAAGATTAAATGAAGCGGTAATATCTTGAGGTTTAATGTAATCAATTTTGTTACCTACTCCTAGTTGACCCCAACGATTATTTCCCCATACATAGACATAATCATTATTAAATAAGGCGATGGTAAATGCCCCACCTAAACTTAATGATAAGTTTGCATCATGACGAATATTACGATCTATTTGGTTAATATTTAGTACTCCTGCCCAAATATCTAATGCCCATTTAATTGCTGCTTCATTTAAACCAAAGCTTAATAATTCCTGATTAAGATTTTCTAATTCAATTAGTTTATTATTACTATCTGCTAATCTTTTTACCACATTAGTACTATTATTAACCATATTTAATATTTTTCGTTCATTTTCATATTCATACAAAAGGTCAGCTAGTACAGCCTTTAAATATTTTTGCTTTAACAATAAATCAATATCAACTTGTTTTAAAATATCAATTATCCTTATAGTTTCCATATTTAACTCCTATAACTATATTTTAATACCTAAAATACATCATAAACATCAGTAGTAGTTTCATCATCTTCAGGAAGGTCGAAATCAAAATCAAAAATCAACTTCTCATTATCTTTAACCGATGAAACTGTATTTAATACTACTGTCGAGACAAATCTCATATATTTCACTAATTGATTAGCATTTTCAACCCTAATTGGTTTTATTCTGTTATTATCGATAAAATCATCTAATACAGCTTTTTCAACATCGTTTTCTAAGGCGATTGCAAGCCTAACTGCAGCACGTCCCCATTTTGTTGCCAAAAGCATAGCTAAACCTTCTTTATAATCATCCGTCGGCATACCATCAGTGATTAAGACAATTACTGGAGGAAGACCTCGATCAGGCATTAATGATTCATCTAATATTCTAGCAAGCTCAGTAAATGCTCTACCTAAATTTGACAGTCCTTGCGGTTTAATATCATGCCATAGAAAGTCTTTTATTGGTTCACGTTCTATAAACCAATTTACATCATCTGAAAATGTTAGTACCCGCACCATAATTTCCGCATTTACATTTTTATGTGCTGCTTCTTGCATTGCTGGTATTGCTTCTTTAATCGCATAATTAAGAGCAGCAATCTTTTCCCCATGCATCGAACCAGATACGTCTAAAACAAAGATAAAATCCAACTGACGTGCTGAAATTTTTTCAGCTCCTAACTTTCTTAATCCCATTTCTTCTCCTCTTTCATCTAAAATCTGATTTCTCCAGTTGTTAAACCAAAATCAATTATATCACCGTTTATTAAAGTTTTTGACATTTGTGGCAAAATTTTTTGACCGTTAATTTTCCAATTTAGTTTCGAAACATTAGTTATTATATAGTCTGAACTTATTTTATTAATCCTACCAACTAAAGTTAAATTAGCTGGTTCATTAGGATTTATATGACAGACAAATAAACCTTTTTCCTCACTTAAAACAATAATATTATCTTTAATTCCAATCCGAGGTGGAATTTGGAAGTCTTGTTTACAATAGATGCAAGGGTCTAACTTGCCCTGGCTTTGATATTTCTTTAGCTCATAAATATTTTCTTGCCCACAATTAGAACATTTAAACAGTGAATTATATAACTTTAAGAAAGCAGTTCGCCACTCACTTTCTCTTGTCCTTTTTAAAGGATTCCTTACACCGATGGTAAATGTTTTATGAAACAAATCCCTAATGTATTTAGGATATATTGGCCATAAGTTAATCGCATTATTGTGAATTCCTAAAACCGGTCGGTTAGAAGGATTCGCTTCATCATAAATAAATACCGCATCCGTTCCATAAAGCATTTTAGCGCTTAAATCATTAAAGCACGTAATATTTGCTTCTAACCTTCCCTCAAACGGATGCGAAACTAATAAAATATAAAATAATAAAACAGCGAGTGAAAACTGATCCGATTCCGTATTAGGAATTGTTGACCCCATAACTAGCTCTGGTGCCATAAATTTAGGGGTACCCAAGAGGCCACCTACATTAATACCATTTGCGGTAATATTATCATTATCGCAAATTAAAATATCACCACGTTTGGGGTCGACAAAGATATTGTCTAGTGAAATATCTTTATAACTTAATCCGATAGCATGAAGCTTATTAAAAGCATTGGTTAATTTAAAACACGCTAAGGCTATTGTTGATAAATTCATATCAAACTCTAATTTTACCCATTCATTTAAACTCCGGTAATTTGGCGGTCGAAGTTCCATTAAATAACCAAATTGATTATTTTCTTCAACAAGTTTAATCGGCCAAAGAAAATGCTGATTTGGGGCTCCTTTAGATATTAAATTTATAATAACTCTTTTAAGGTTTTGATTTACGATATGAGCATAATACCATTTTAAAGCATATTGCTTATCATAATACTTAACTAGATACACTTCACCTTGACCACCTGAACCAATATAGTCGATAATCTTTATAGTGTTATTTAAAATTGTCCCTTTGTTAAATAAAGGTTCGTTAGTCATAATATCCATCCTATTTCAATAACATTATCCCAATTATGATCATAATAATTATTATAACTCCCCAGAATAAATTATTAGTGAGTTTTTTCTGCCACAAGTAATTTTTATTAGCGTGCAGATTATATTTTCTCCGTAATGCGAGCGATTTCTTATAATAAACTTTATAATTATCACTCATTTTGCGTTTTGATTTCTCATAGTAGAGTTCTAAAGCATAATCGCATGTTTTAAGATAACTATTAATTAATTCAACCGGGTGGGAATTAGTCGCAACATCATCAAAAATCGCATATAGTGCGGCAATATTTCCAGGATCTTCTTTATGAATTAATTCCAATATTTCTTGTAAAGACATCTTTCCTTGTTTATAACTTTGCATAATAAAACTGGATTTATTTAAAATTGATTTAAAATATTTTTTCTTTAACTCAATATAAGCAACATTAAACTCATAATTATTAAGCTGTGACAAGTACTTTTCTTGCATATCAACATAATCATGAATATATTTACCTAATTTTTCTACATATACAGAAATACTAGTTAAAAAATTCAACACTTCAATTACAACACCAATATCAGTTGCGGTAGAATCATTTAAAAACTTAATAATATTACTGGGATCACGTGTTAAAAACAGATGCAAAATTGCTGAATAAAAAGTAAACAGTTGTAACTCATTAACATCAAAATCAGCATCATCAAGCATTTCTTTTCGTAAACTATCTGCTCTTTGAAATTCTAAATTTCGAATATAATTACTGAATCTCCTAATTAACTCAACATTTTTACTGTCATTAATGGTATTTGCACAACTTGAACAAACATAATATCCTTTATATAAAACACTTTTTTCATCTAGGATATTACCACAATAAGGACACTTCTTTACTATTTCTTTCATGATCCACCTCTAATTTTTAGCGAATTCCGTTTTCCACTTCTGAAGTGCAGTTATATCCTGAGGATTAACTGAACTTTTAACATTATTCCGGACAAAATTGACATCATCAAGATTGATATTTTCAATATTTTTTCCACCATTTTCAATCGTACGTCTAATTGGTCCATCTTTTAAACGCTCACAAAACTCTACGACATCAGCAGCATTAAATCCATCAGTATATGCAACTAATTTTTCTATTTCAATATTATTATCAAGTGGTAATCCTTCTAAAGCTTTGGTAATAATAAACTTCCTAGCATCATTATCAGGTAAAGGGACATAGAGTTTTTCATCAAAACGTCCCGGTCTTAAAAAGGCACTATCTAAATCCCACGGTCGGTTAGTAGCAGCAAGGATCATAATATTGGCATCTGTTTCATTAAAACCTTGAATTTGTGCCAATAATTCTGGAATTAGTCTTGACATAACACTTGAATTACTGCTTCGTTTAGCACCTAATGCTTCAAATTCATCAAAAAAGATAACTGCATTACTTTCCTTTCTTGCTGTTTCGAATAAGTTTCTAACATTCTTTTCTGCCTCACCAAACCATTTACTTACAATATCACTGCTTTTTACCGAAAAAAACTTTGCTTGAATTTCTCTAGCAATCGCTTTAGCAATCATGGTTTTACCAGTACCAGGTAGACCATACATTAATACGCCTCCGCCAGCCTTCTTCTTGTACTTATTATATATTTCAGGGTATTTTCGAGGTAGGATAATTCTTATTCTAACTGCTTCTTTAACATCATCTAAACCAGCGATATCATCAAAACAAATATTTGGAATGCTAACTGCTTCCCAAGAGGTTTCGGTACTATCTGCTTTTTTATTTTGATTTGTGCTTATTCGTGATTTATCTGGTTCTTTTAAAGAATCTATGTACTCCATTAAACGAGTGGCTTTATCTAAACGAGATCGTTTTAATTCACCTGATGACACTTTTGCTAGTTTTAACAATACTTCACAAGCCTTCTTAAAATTTTTTTTGGCGAGGGGAATATTGGCTTTTTGTTTTGCGGTCATACCATTATTATAATACGTATTAAATGCATCAAGTAAAAATTGTTGATTCTCCATAATCCCACTCCTTTTCTATAATGATTTAGTGTCTAAACTCTTAAGTTTCTCTTCAATTTCTAGATCTAAATCATTATCAATATTACTTGCTTGATTTTCAATTAATTTTTCAATTTCTTGGTCATCTACAGAACTAGAATCAACACTTAAGTTTTCAAATAAGGACTCAGTTGACTCTAAAAATGCTTCTAATCTTTCAGTTTGCATTTGTGATTTCATCATTGCTTTTTCAAATTGTTGTTGCACTTTCACAAAATCTTTTTGTTTTGTACCACCTGATAATTCATTAGATAAGATACTCATCGATTCAAAAAAACCTTTTGTCATTTGTGAGATATCTTTTAACTGTGTCGTAATCTCAAAATTAAGTAACATTGTTTCAACACGCTTTTGTTGCGCTAAAGCAATTTTTAAACCTTGAACAGCTAGATTATATTGAGAATCAATTCCTTTTAATTTAGCTAAGCTAGCCTGTTCAATTAATTTTTTCTTTTTCATTTCAATTTGCGAGATAAATTTATTCATACCTGATAAGGTACGTTTTACTTTTAATTTACGTTCCAGCTCTTTTTCTGCTCTTGATTTAAACATTTACATCTCTCCTTTGCTTTCAGCTACAACCGCTAAATTTTCAGGGTTACTTTCTTTTTCAAATTCCTCTTGAGTAACTTCCTTAGCCCAAGCATTTATTAGTTCACTTGCTCTTGGATTATCCAATTCTTCTGAGTAACTATCAATACTTTCTACAAATACTTCTTCAATATCTTCACGTTCTTTTTCTTCAACAATTTTATCTTTTTGAATATTGGTTATTTTTTCCACAATACTTATTAAGTCATTATTACTGGCAATCTTATACTTATCGATCACACTATAAGTCTTTAATAATTCTTCCTTACTCATAATATTTAGATTTAAAATATAAGTTTTTTGTAAATCTTTTAACTGAATTGTACTCATTTTAATTTTATTTTCGATTTGAATATATTCATTAGCGATAAATTGTTTCATATTTTCATTTTTTTCAGCTTTCCCTTGTGCTTTTGTTTCAGCTAATTTTGCAAATAATTTTTCTAGTTCATGTGATTTTCGTAAAATCTCATTATGTAAACGAAAGTTTTTTTCTTCATTTGCTTTTTGTTTTCGCTTTTTACCAAACATCATTATCACTCACCCTCATATTTAATTTGATTTAAAATACTATCAATTTTATCAAGATAATTATTAATAATTGACTCAATTGGGTTAACTAATTCGCTTTTTAATTCTTTGACATAATGATTAAGTTGTTTTAACTGTCCATCATTTTTAGCTTTTGGTTTAATGGTATATAATTTATCAATTACCGCACTAACCCTTTTTCTTATTTCCGTTTCATTAATTGCTAATTCAATTTCGCTTAGAGTTTTATAAATTAATTTTTGTTTATCATTATACTTATTAAACAACATCTACATCACCAACTTCTACTAAACTCATCCCACAATTACTACAAAACTTCATTTGTGGATTAACTTTAGCTTGACAATTTGGACATTCATTTTTGATTTCATTTACTTCAAGCGGCGATAATTCTGTAAAACTTAAATTAAAAAGACTAAATCCCCATTCTTCGAAATCCTGATTAAGTTCATCTTGAATCATAGTTGAAATCTCATTAAGATAAGCGTTAATACTTAAAGCGTTATATTTACCTAAGTTTAATAATTTCGCTAATTTTTCGGTAATTTTTATAATAACCATTGCTTTAATATCATTTTCAATGCGAATATTACTATCAAGTTTAAAACTATTCATAAATAATCTTGGATTATCCAAATATACTTTATACTTGCCATGAGCCCGCATTGAAAGCTCAGTTTGATAATGTTTATCAAAATATCTAATTGGATATTTAGTACCCCATTTATGAAATTTAACATCTTTCGACTTATTAAAAAAATAAATTGTACAATCATTGATATATTTATTAAACAAAGAAACTTTCTCACTAAACGCCTTATTTACACCGGGAAAATAAGGAATAATTTTACCATTTCGCACTAAAATTGCTTGATAATCTTTATCAACAATCACTTCTGCATCTTTACTGATATTAGCCTTGGGATAAATCCAAACTAAATCATCTTTATTACCTGAAAACTTGATAATTTCTTTCACTTTATCCTCCTATACAACACATTTCTTATTGCTATTATCTCTTAAAATAAAACAAATGTCAACAATCGAAAAAACCTGATTTAATCAGGTTCTAGATATCTTCATTAAACCATTTATCAATTGAATCATCCGTTGGATTACTTGTACTTCGACTTAATAACTCAAATAATCTTACAAAGCCAGCCATATCAGTAATTCGTTTTGGATTTATTAATGGAGAAAATTCTTGTAAAATATCTTCGCGAAAATCAGTTCCAATCCCGACAGGATAAACTTTTAATTCTTTTCTACTTACCTTTTCACTACATCTTCTGGCACTTTCGATATAACTATCTGTTGGCTCACCATCACTCATGATTAACATAATTGGTTTATAATGCTCAATCCCATTTTCAATATAATGATCTCTTCTTTTATTAAGTAAGTCGATTGCAAGCCCAACCGCTTCACCTAAAGGGGTATTACCCCCTGCCACTAATCTAAAGGGGCTAATATTTTCAACTAAGTTATAATCGGTCACAAGGTTAACTCTACCTCCAAAAGTAATAATACATAAATCACAAATTTTACTAGCTTTCGGATCATTTTTGATATAATTAATTAATTTTTCTACATTGGAGTTTAATTCATCAATTTTGACAATCGAGCCTCTTGTCGATTTTGTTCTAATCGACATTGAGCCACTATTATCTAATACTAAACATAAAGGTAGTTTTAAAGAACTATCAATATTTGGTTGTTTATAATCACCAAACAAATCAAAATTAAAGTCATTATAAGTCATTTTATCTCTCTCCTTTTATTTTCATTGCCTGAGCATTTTTAATATATAATTCTAATTCATTTATCCATTCTGATAGATAAGTAATTTTATTTTCTTTAAAATAATAGTAGAAGAATGTCCGCATTCTTTCACTTAAACCACGCCACATATATAATTCGCCTGTATATTCTTTAATTTCACTTAAATCCAGCGGAAAATAAAAATTATTTTTATTTTCAATATCAACTTCTCCCGAATAACGGTTATAATTGGGGTTTTTACCAATTAAAATTTCAAAAATAATTTTATTAATCGGATAATATTCATCTTCAACTGTTCTAAGCTTCTGTTTTAATTCATCAGCAGTATAGACTCTTTTTGTATATTCTGGGTGACAAACATTACAAGCAAAATCACCGATTTGACAACTACCACAATCAACTAAATACACTTCTTCGGGTGATTTAATTAGGATATTATCTAACTTTAAATCACCAACAATAATATTTCTTTTATGTAAGTAATCAATATTTAATAAGAGATTATAACTGATTAGATACCTTTCAAAAATATTATAGCCTTTAAAAGCATTTATTCGTAAGACATCAAGACTTTCTGCAGCTTTGACTTCATCCATTAAATAACCAACAAAATCATTTTTATAAAAGAGAATATCTTTCGGCCAATTAATAAACGGATTATGAATATCAATTTCTAACATTGCATTTAGCTTTTTAAAATTCACATATGTTTGATGATCTTTAAAATACAATTTACAAAGTTGATTATTATAAGTAGGATATAATATTCCTTCTCCACCTTTAAAAGTTTTTCTTTTATCTAAGCAGAGATGACCATATTTAGGTGAATAAACATAATCCAAGTTTTCGATATCAACTTTATTGATATATTGATCATTATCTAGATAAAAGGCATCAAGAGCGTCATTTGAATTATCATCCCAATAGATAAGATTTTGCGAAAAACGGGCAATCGCAACATGCTTATATTTGTTTTTTAAATCCAAAACATTTTTATAAACACTTTCTTTCTGGGTTAGAATTAACACACTCAGATTTTGGTTTTGTTTAATTACACGATCAAAATGACTAAAATCAAAGTAAGAGTTTGTCGTTATTTTTTTTAGGACTGCAAGTGATTCCAGTATATCAAGATAACCTTCAATTATATAGGCTTCCTTAAACCGATTTTGTGCTTTTAAATTTGTGATTGTCTGTTCAATTTGCTGCTCCACATAGATTAAACTTCCGTCATTAACAAGATTTTCTAAAAGGTTAATAAACCCCGGGGCGAGAAAACAACTTTCTTCAATAAAGACTATTGCCATTTTAGATATCTCCTAAGCTCATCAAGGGTTAAAAAATCACGAGTATTGGGTTTTATGGAAGAGTCTATGTGAACACAGTATTGCGATTTAAAACTAATCTGAGTTTTGGCCTTTATGGTTTTTAATAAATTTAAATCATATTGTTCCTGATTATTAGCTAATATACTTTCTAAGAATAATATATTTAGACTTAAATCGTCACTACTAAATTTAGCTATTCTTTCAACCAAAAAGGTTTTCAGAATCTGTTCATACTTATCTGGTACGATACGCTCAAAGTTTTCAAAGATTTTAATCACATTTTCGTCAAGCCCATAATCCTTATGATACATCACTTCAGCTGGACCATCACTCATTAGGATAACACCGCGTAAATTAATCGCTTCACCAGAACCAATTCTTAAGTTTTCATAAGCATCAGAATCAGTAACAAAAAAAGTTATATTAGGTGCCCCACCATTATGGGGTTCTGATAATGTTTCAATCGTAAGAGTTTCACTTTCTTCAAAAACACCACCAATCACACCATCGCCGATATGACCCACGATATATTTATCATCTTTAATCGCAAAAAACAAAAGTGTTGAGGATAATTCATTAAGCGGAACATTAGGATAATTATTTAACTCATTTACGAGGATATTAATGATGAATTTCTTAAATGTTTTAAGCTCCTCAAGATATACCGCTTCCGTTTTTCCGCTTTTTTCTAAACCCATGTAGACATTATAAAAATTTTTGACTAGAAATTCACTAATTTTTTTCGTAACAATCATGGCCCCAATTTCAGACCTTTTTCGCGAGCCTGCACCATCTGCCAAAGCAATCACATGGACACCATTATTTTTTACATAATAAGTACGGTCTTGACAGACTTCATTTAGTGCTAAATGGTCTTTTCCTGTTACCTCTATTGCCGTTTGTTTCCAATTTTCTAATATCATTTTATAACCCACCCATCAAATGCTGTACTTGTTAATCTAATCGTTTGTTCAACTTGCGTCGTAATCCTTAATTTAAGCGTTTCAAATAACCATTTAAATAGTTTATCATACTGCAGATTAGCAATTACTAAAGGCCGTTTCAAGCTTTGAAATTCAGTTAACTTTTCATCAAGCGGATTATTTGACAATAAAAACGGAAAATAGGTGATGCTTTGCTTTTTATACAAATCTTTAAATGCTTCTAATTGACTATCAAGCTCCCCATAACATTGGCCATCACTTAAAATGACAAACCAAGGTTTATATAATTTGCAGCCCTGGGTTCTTAAGGTAATTAATTTTTCTTCTAATGTTTTTACACCTAAAAGCACTGCCTTACCTAATAAAGCTAACCCACCTTCATAAATATCATCTAGGTTAAGAACCTCATCATCATACGATTTAAATATCGCAGCTTGAAATCCTTTATAGCCAATTACTGAATAGAGAAAATCTAATTTGCTTGCTAAAATAGAATCATGAAATAAGCCCAGTGCAGACTTTAATTTTTGGAGTTTTTCACCTTTCATCGATGAACTATTATCAATAATGATATTAATTAATAAACGCGCATTTTGTGACATAAGTCTCACATCCTATTTACTATAAATTGACGATCTTATCGAAAACTAATCGTTCATTCTCAATTTGATTTACCACCTTTTTGACCGTATTTATCTCATATTTCAAGAGATTTCTTAAAAGTTGGTTGCCAATTTTTAACCGATTATCATAATATAATGCTTCTACGGAAATCTTTCCCCGATATAAAACATCGATTTGGGCAAAATTTTGAAATACCTCACCAATATATTTCGGATTAGTTTCATTAAGTAAAATTAAAACATTTAATATTACATCAAGTACTTTCAGCTCTTTAATATTTAAATTTTTACGATACTGAGCATATTGGTTAATCAACTTCTGATAATTAATGTAATCACAGTTTGTATTACGATAATTAATTAAGGTATTCATTGTATAATTAAGGAATTTACTATACCCTGATTGAATACGTAAATAGACATTATTAATAAATTCACGATTGTTTACATAACTGTTATTTCTTAATATTTCAGCTATTTTATTGGCATCTTTATCTTTAGGATAATAATCTTTAAAGAAAAAATTTAAAACAACAGCGATATTTTCATACTTCAGAGCTTTTATATTAAAGCAGTCATTAGAGGCATATACTTCATGAAAAATAAGAAATAATTTATGCGTTTCATTTGCTTCAGTGACTAACTTCGCTGCCTTTCTGATACTTGCGCTATACTTACTATCACATGTTGTTAAAACATTGTAAGCACTGTTGTAGGCATTAGAACGAATCAGTGATAGAAATACTCTATATGCATCCTGAACTTCAATTATCTTATCTAACGGGATCTCATAAACCCAAGACCAATCTTTTACGTTAACATGTGTTTCTAAAATATTTACCGATATTAAGCCCTTACTGATTAATAAACTTAAAATCTTCGTTCTATTTTCATAGTGCTGGTAAATGTAATTTAATACCTCAATAATTAATTCTTCCCGTAAATTTACCTTCAAACTTTCTAAAAATAAGATTAAATCCATTAACGCACTAACCGATTTAAGATTATCTTGTTTTAATTCAGTTAACGCATGTTCATAGATTAATTTATTTTGTGCTTTAGTAATCGAAGCCTGGATATCTTTTTCATGATAATTCTTTTGATAATTAAAAACGTTTAATGCCCACTTATTATGTTGGTTAGTGGTGATAAAGCTATTTAATTCTTGATTAAACTTATTAATCAGCCCGTAATCAAAAGCGTCAAGCTTTTCTTGATGCTGTTTAATTATTTCACTAATTGGCTTAAGTGTAGCTAATAAATCAGGAATCCCCTGATAACTTTTCATAAAACTACTAAACTTATCATTAACCCGCAGACTTTCCTCTAATAAGGTTTGATAAATAGCTTCAAGATCCTGTTTATGATGCATTAATACCGTTCTTGCTTCATAACTTTTTCGAATGATATAGTAATACTGACTAAAAATAGTTAAGTCTTTATTATATTTATTTCTACTTATTTGTAAATAGATAAGCGGAAAAAGCAACAGATTTAGCACCACAAGTGTAATCATATAAAGCGCATAGTTAGGGTTTCTTACAGTAATAAAGGCAAAGTATGTAGAAAAGATAATATCTCCGAATACTCCAATTAAATATAGGTAATTAATTTTTAACTGATAATACTTCTGAAATTTCTCAAAATTATTATAATTGATTTTCTTTCTTCTTCGTAAATTAATTTCTTGAAATAAAGCTATCACAACTAATATAATCGCAAAAATTAATAGTAAAGCTACTATCCTTAAAACATCATCTTTAAGAAGGGTAATCATTATACCACTTTTCTTCTTAATTTAATTGCGATAAAGGTTAAACCACTAATCATTAAAACAGGAATTGCGATTATTATTATTTGCTCAGTTATAACTTTATTAGAATATTTAAGTGTGAACTCAATTTCTTGTTGATAACCATTTTCTCCGGTTATGGTTAATTTATGTTTGCCTATTTTCTCATATGGAGTTCCATTTTTATAAATTTTACCATCAATCGATAACTTACTGTTTGGAATATTGATAATCAATTTATCATAATATACAGCTTTATCTTTAAGCCCTGTGATAATTGGATTAAGCGTAAACGATATTGAAACCTCGTAATCATTAGTACCAGTTATTGTTATGGTATGATGACCAACGCTAGTAATAATTCCACTATTAGGTGCACTTTCTCCATTAAGCTTTACAACCGCATTTTCAACCTGATAATGTACCTCACCTTCATAATCCTTACCATTTTCAACACCAGTAACAACCGGTGCAATTGTAAAGCTCAGTGTATATTTATAATCATTAACACCTAAGATTGTTAACTCATGATGCCCCACAACTGCATATTTTGTGCCTACTTTATGAGGAGTGCCATCAATTAAAATTTCACCATTATCAATTTCAGGGGTCACATCTCCTGTATAGACTCCACCTGCTTCGATATTTAGATCTCCCAAAATAACAAAGTTATATGTTTTCTGATAATCATTAATTCCATAAACTGTCAAAGTATAATTGCCCGCTCGATTTATCTTTTCTCCTGCTTCATAAATATCACCATTTAAATCTAGTTTAAGATGATTTTCAACATCGATAATAAAACCTTTATTATATTTTTCATTGTTGATTACATTAATCTCTGGAGTAATTACAAACTCGATTATTGCTTTATAACCACTTACACCAATTATTTCTAATCTATGGTTACCAATCGTCGTTATTTTAGTTCCACTTATATAATCTTCTCCATTTAATTTTAATAAAGCATTAGGAATGTTAATCGTGGTCGTTCCATAAAAAACTGCTTTATCAGCAATTTGTAACTTAGGGAGGATTTGAAAGTTTAAGGTTTGCGTATATCCCCCGGTACCATTAATAACTAAAACATAATTACCAATAGCCTCAATTAACTCATTATTATATGGTTTGCCATTTAATGACATCTGGTAAGCATTTATATTAGGGGTATATGCCTGATAAAATATTTGCTTGTTTTCTATATCCGGAATAATTTGAAAACTTAGGGTTTTGGTATAACCATTTTCTGTCGTAATACAAAGTACATGGTTACCGACTTCAGCTATTTTAGTTCCACTTTCATAAGGTTTGCCATTTAAAGTAGCGTTTCCTTCAGTAAAAGTCGGATATATTGGGTATAAATATACTCCCTGATCCTCAAGACCTGGAGTTTCAAAGTCAATTGTAAAATGATACTCACTAAGATAGTCATTGCTCCCCTTAACTGTAAGCACGTGATTTCCTAATTCTGTAATCGCTGTGCCAGACTCATATACTTTTCCGTCAAGCAGTAAGTCTGCATAAGTAATGACAGGGGTTACAGTATTTATATAAATCTGGTTATTTTCGATATGTAATGCTTTTTCAGTAATCGTAAACGCGTTAGTCGTGATATAATCATTAGTTCCTCTAATAGTTAAAACATGATGCCCTACTTTATAATAGTTAGACCCTGAAATATATTCTTCTCCATCAATATCTAATTCAGCTGGTAACTCCAAATTAAAAACATAGTTGTAAATTTCAGCTAAATCCTTTACAGTAATTGTAAAAGGTATCGTTTCCGTATATCCATTAAGACTAGTAACCTCTAAAAGATGATTTCCGATCTGATAAAAAGTAGCCCCAGGCTTATAAGCCTCACCATTAATGCGGTATGTCGCACTTACTCCTATCTCAACTGGGATTACACCAGCTTTATAAATATCATCCTTAAAAACATGATATTTAGGAATTATTTGAAAATTAATTATTTGGATAAAGTCACCACGACCGGTGATTTTTAGCTCATATTCTCCTGCTTCAGTAATTATTTCATTATTATATACTTCACCATTTAATTCTAATAAAGGTGCGTTAATTTGTGGCATATATGAATTATGATAGGTTTGATTATTTGGGATATCAGCTATTACTAGAAAGTTTATCGTTTGATAGTAATCACCACTTCCATAAATTTCTAGTGTTTGATAACCTATTTCAGTAATCATATCATTATTATAAGGTTCACCATTTAAATACATTTCCGCATTAATATTTGGTTCAAATGGAGCCCTAACTGTTTCATCATTACTTAAAGAAGGAATAATTTGAAAGGATATAGTTTCAATATAATCACCAACTCCATGAATTTCTAAAACATGATTCCCAATTTCGGTAATTTTTTCATTTTGATAAAGTTCACCATCTAAATAAACAGTGGGAGCTGTAAAATCTGCTTGAAAATAATCTTCAAATACCTCTCCATCACTTAAAGACGAGGTAATTGTAAACAAGAAATCCGCTTCATAACCATTTGCTCCGGTAATTTTCATTGTATGATTACCAATTTCACTGATTAATGTACCTTCTTGATAAGTTATACCATCTAAAGTAGCACTGGCTCCTCCGAGATTAGGTGTTAACGCTTGATAATAAATCCCACCATTGTCAAGACTTGGTTCAACAATCAGCGTTCGTTTTAATTCCATTGGATAAACATCAGTACCATCGGTGACCGTTAGGTAATAAATCAAATCATGATAGCCTACTACTTTAGTGTCAATTTCACGATCAACTGAATGAACCTCATAACTTAAAGCTTCACCGTAATTATTAATGATTTCAATATCATAATCAGGAGTAAATTCTTCATCATATTTTAGTTTTGAATAAGCAAATTTTGTAAAATTAAGCTTCGGACATAAAACGGTTAGTTTTTGAGAATACCCACTGTAAAGATGATTTCCTCCAATTACAATACAACCCTCACTATTACCAGAGATTACATTAGGGATAAACATACTACTAAAACTGGTATTACTAGCTACTTCCATAGTATTAAGATCAATAATCGCCGCACCATAAAATGGTGCTAGTATTAAATCCCCATCCTCACTAACTGATCGCGTTTGGATAAAGAGTTTATTATCAACTAAATCAGCAGAGCGAAATTCATCTTTTTTATTACCACCAAAATTTTTATTAGTTAAAACTGCGCCATTTGTTCCCAAACTTACTACAACACCATCCATAAGATTTGGATCTTCATTGATTGTGTTTCCAACCAGAATAATCTCATTATTATAAACAAAAATATCGATTAAATTAATATCATTAATTACTTCACTCCAACAAACCTTTGCGCCATAATGGTCAAGAAGGTCAATCAATTTAACTTCGACACCGTAATCCTTATTATCATAAGCGACAATTTTTCCTTCAGATAACAAAGTAATATTATCAATCGGACCAAAATTTGATTTAATATCAGTTGCATCTAAATTATCAAATAAACGCAGATTGCTTCCATTATCTAGTACCGCATATTTATTTTCTTGATATTCAACGATATCAATATAATAGCCTGGAAAATTAAATTCAGCTCTACTTACTTCCGAAAAGTTTTCATCAAATTTAATAAGTGCTGAAATATATTTAAAGTAATTTGTCGCAATTACTAAATAGTTGTTATCCTGAGTTTTAATCACCTTTGATACTTTCAATTTGTGATTACTTTCATCACTTACACCATGGTATTGTGTACTGCCTATAATCTCGGTCCTAGCCCATTTAATTTCACCAAAATTATTTATTTTGGCGATTGTCGCATATCCCCTTGATTCTGGTTCAAGATACTCATTTGTGAGAAATTGACCGACGGCAATAAAGCCCCCATCTGAATCAGGTACGATATCAGTAATTATTGATGTTTCCTGCATAGAGTTATCTTCAAAATAATATTTTAACAATACACTATTTTCGTCATAAATAAAATCATATACTTGAATTTGTCTTTCAACTGTTGCGGTATTATTATCACTATCAGTAACTGAATAAGTAATTTTATAAGTTCCAACGCGGTTAATATTTAATGAAGAAGATATTTGAATCTCAGTAGTTAAATCACCATCTTCATTATCATAAGCGGTTACACCTAATTCTTGATATTCTGTACCACGTTCAAGATAAATAGTAGCACTACCTATTAATTCAATACTAGGGATCATACCACTTTCAGCAAGAGTTTTGTTATTAATAGAAAATAAAATTAAAAGCAACAAAGGAAAGATATAGCGATATTTATTCATGAATATAGCCCCCCTATGGAAAGTTTATTAATTAGCATTTTTTGTATATATTATTATAGCATTATTTGTGGTAAATTGTAAGTATATGAAAAAGGGGCTGTCGGATAATTAAGTTTTTTAACTAAGTATCTTTTGATTGCCTAAG
>CALFRW010000101.1 GCA_937919135.1 uncultured Haloplasmataceae bacterium | reverse complement strand
TCCCCAATTCTTTTTTTTAATCTTCTCATTATTTCACCTACTTATTTTAATAAGTATCTTCAGCTAAAACAATTTTGTCCAAAGTTTTATTATTTAACTTAATAATGCGTTCAACAACGCTATAGTAACCTATTTGACCAGTATCATCATCAATTATTACTTCTGTATTTGGGTTAATCTCAAAATCATAAATAAATTCTGGTCCATATAATTGAAAAGTCAATTCATCAGTTTCAATATTTATCTCTAAATAATAAGCATGATTATTAGGATTATAAAATGTTAAATCGTCAATATTCTTAAAATTAATCGCTGTTACTTGATTATCAGTAACAACATAGTCAAAATTTATCCTAACACATGATTCAAATCCCGATGTAGTATAATAAGGAAGTACGTTGCTTGTTTTTTTACCAATATTAATAAAATTGGTTGGTAAAATGGTGTTATAAACACCTGTTGCCATCCGGTTTAACTCATCATTAGTAAAATAATAATCAAATATTTTAGCTAATTCATTGAAATTTAGTTTCAGGGAATTATCATATTCTTCATATAGGTTAATAATTAACTCATTAAAACTAAATTGTTCTCGTGCTTTAATCTCAATGGGTTCACTAAAGTAGCGATTAATTAGTTCTGTTAATTTATTGCTACGATCACCTTCTAAAACAATGGTTTTTACTTCACCAACCTTGTTATTTTTAGCACTTTCTTCGTTTAATGCGATCGCTAAGTCGATATATATTTCTTTTTGTAGTAAACTTACTTTTTTAATTAATTCCTTCTCAATGATTTCAATATCAAAATCTGTGAACTTCAAATTTGTATAATGCTTAGCTAAGATCGTAGCGATTTGATTTTCTTCTTTAAAATCAACAAGTAAAATATTTGTTCCTTTATCATAATTTGTTTTTTCATTGTTTTTAATGTTTTTTACCGATTTTTCAACATTAAAGCTAAAAATATCAGGATCGATGTCGATAGTATAAGCATGATTTTGATAATTAAGTTCAATGGCTAATTTATCGCAAGTCTTCCACTCTGTTATTAAAGTATCAAGTTCTTCTTCTACTTGATAAGCAGTTTTACCACCTATATAAATATTACTTATTCTTGTCCCTGGTGAAAAAGGTGATAATACACTACGATAATCAAAGGCATAAACGACTAAGTAAACAGATATGCCCACTAAGACAATAAATATTAGTGATATCAAACTGATAATTTTTTTATTTTTAGTCATGGTTGACACCTACTTTTCAAAATAAAAATATGGTATAATACTTATAACATTCTAATTATACTATAATTTAATCATAAATTCTAGATAAATGTGAGGGAGAGTAATGCAAAATTTCCTTAATGATAAAAAAGGAGCTTCATTAGTTGAAATAATCGCAACAATCACTATTACCTCTATTGTTTTAATACTAATTTATAATATATTTGCTTTTAATATTCAGCAAAATAAACTTAATCATGAACAAACACTACATGCTAATATTGCTAATGGAGTTTATAATTTTCTTGATAGTCAAGATTATACTGTTATAAATACATACTTAACTGATAAAACCTATGCAGAAATCGATTATCATACTTGTATGATATTATTTGCTGATGAAACAGATTGCCAAAATATTTTTTTACCGCTAATTAACAATTTCCAATATGATGATGACAATTTATATGCCTTTATTATTCCATATTACGGACCTGAATTTATCGATGGTCTTAGTAATAAATCAGCATTAGAAATTAAAGATTTCCTTGATGATTTAACTAAATCATCTGAAGATATTACTAATAATAGCACACTTACCGTAGTAATTATTGTCGAATCTGCGTATCAACCCCGTTATGATTTAATCCTAAAGGGGGTAATCACTAAATGGTAACAAATAAAAAAGGAATTACCTTAACTGAATTATTAGCCTATTTAGCTATTATTGGTGTTGTCGCTGCTTTATTAACAGGTACTTTAGTTTTTGCGATTAGAACTTATGACCGAGTTCAAGGCCAAGGTGCGCTCGATAATGAAGCAAGTAATATTATGAGTAATATTCTTAATACCTTAAATAATACCAGTGCTGACTATATTACCTATTGTCCTCAAAATGATAGTGGGAATTATGCCTGTGTTGATTTAGTTAATGAAACAGAGTGGACAATCGATAGTGAATTAGGAATTATTGTCGAAGAAAATGTTGATGAACATACAATAATTAAAATTGAAAATGGTATCATTTATCTAAATCAGCAACCACTCAATAATTCAAATTACTATGTAGAAGCCTTAGACATTGATTTGCCTAATTTACAATACGAGTGTAGAGACGTTTCTAGTGGAAACGTATGTTATCATTTTGTTTTAAAAATTAGGTTATCAATCTATCGCATTAATGAAAATGGAGAAAAAATATCAAAAACAGCTGTCTATGAAAACCGTTTTTCATTTATAGGGAAGTGATTTTATGAACAAAAAAGGCTATGTATTAATTTATGCTATTGGTGTCATAGCACTCTTAATGTTGTTAGCCGCAACCCTTAGTAGTATCACACTTTCAAGGTCTACGATTGCGAAAAACCAAAGAAACTTTATCCTTGCTACAATGAATGGTCGTACTAAGGTTGAAGCTGCAGCAAGTGACTTAGCTGAATATTTTACTGCTTTAAATAACCTTGCACCTGAAGAAAAAAGATATTTAAACGACATAACGATGATAACTGATATTGAAAATAAATTTGCAACTATTAGTGAAAACTATGATGTCTTGATTACACCGCTTGAAAAAGAAAGATATTCTTTTTCGTATTTAATTGAATATCAGGATGATTATGTAACTGCACAAAAAACCATTTACTTATCCATGATGCCATCATTTTTATTTTTTGCCTTAGGATCAAACACTGATATTAATCTTAACGGTGGTGCCTATATCGATGGTAATGTTTATGTGAATAATAATTTATATCTAGCAAACACCGCAAATTATATTCAATACAATGACCGTTTAAGCATTAATACTGCTTTTTCAACACTTAGTCCGAATTCAACAATTTTTTTTAGTGACAATAATAATATTTTAGCTTGTATTAGTGAGCATGCAAATTGTTTTATTGTCGAAGACAATAATTTTATTAAAAATTCTTTTTATGTTGAAGATATTAATGTAGTTTTTGAAAACCAAACGCCAATTACAAGAAAATATCCAAATAACTTTTTAACTGTTGAATTTAATGATGCGTTTTTATACTATATTGAAGAAATAATTACTACAGATAATATTAATAATTATGGTGAACTAAATATTGATAATATCACTGATATAATTACAAGAATGCGAATCGATGATATTATCGATGAGTATGATTATGCATCGATGACAAAATCAACTTTAATTGATGAAAATTGTGTTATCACTAACGATAATACTGCTAACCCTCAAGGCTGGAAAGTAATAAAAGGAGCGATAAATTTTCCTAACCAAGAAATGGATAATCAACCATGGATCATCGTTGATGGTGACCTTGAGATTAGAAATTACAACAATAATGATGTCCTTAATATTAATGCTAATTTTCTTGTTAATGGGGATGTTTCTATAACAGGTTATGTTACTTTAAACAGCACTATTTATGCTTTAGGTGAGGGAATTATCCAAAATGCCAGTATAAATGTTAATAGTACCAGTGATGAACAACTCGTACTATTAACACGAGAAAAAATTAAATTTTCTCAAATCAATGAATTTGTCGATGCAGATTCGATTACTGAAGATGATAATAAGCAAATTACAATTCAACCAACAATTAAAGGTTACTTCTATACTGATAGTGTCGTAGAAATTTATACAATTAACTCCTACCTAACAATTGAAGGAAGCATTTTTAGTAATAATCGTGATAATCAATTTATTACTAACTCCGATGCTAAAGGAATGTTAATTAATTCATATCAAGGAGACGTTAACGAAAATGATGATGGCTCATTTAATTTTAACCCAACATACAGCTTTAAAAATAATCGCTTTGCGATAAAGCATAGCACCAAAATATTAAGTGAGCAACCAAAAGGGCTTCCACTAACAAAACAATTTAATTTTCTCTTTGAAAAAACAAAAATCAAAAGGTCGTGAAGTTATGTTAACCAAAAAAGAAGATAAACTTAATGATTTAACCTTTATTACCTTGGAAGAATTAGTACCTGATGACCATTTAGTAAGAAAACTTGCGCAAATAGATTACGATTTTATTTACGATGAAGTAAAAGCTTATTATTCCAAAGATGGAAGACCTAGTATCGATCCAGTAATCTTATTTAAAATATTATTACTTAAAGATATTTATCATTATCGCTCCATTCAACAAACATTAAAAGAAATCGAGGTTAATCTTGCCTTTCGCTGGTTTTTAAACTTATCATTACGAGAAAAACTTCCCCACTACTCCGTTATATCTAACAACTTTAATTATCGTTACAATAAAAATACTTTAAACAAAATTTTTAAACAAATATTAAATGCAGCTATTGCATTAAATATTGGTTTAGAAAACAAAATTAATTTAAAAAAACTCAAGTACAAAGTCAAGAAGACTACCACAAATAAAAACGTCATTGTCGTTGATGAAAAAACCTTATATGATAAGACACTTGTTTAAAAGGCATGATTTTATCACAAAAATCATGCCTTTTTATAATTAGAAAGGATAGTGATAACGGTTACTAATAAACTTTATCGTAGCTTCTAAAATAGTTACCTTGTTAAATTTACCTTTATTATCAGCTGTATAAAATATTTTATGATCTCCTGCCATATCTGGTACATAACCTACTAGTTCTTGTTGAAAAAGTCGTTTGCCTTGAGGTGACCATATTTCTAAATCGTACTTATTAAAATTGGGTAGAATAATTACGATGTTTCCATTCGTGGTTAACTTAAGGTAAAAAATTTCTGGATTATCATAACTAATAAGGGTTGAATTAACTAACTTACCAGTTTTATCATATTTAACAAATTCCTTGCCCTCTGTTGTCTCATAGAGTAGATAAAAGAACTCATCACTAGCTTCAAAATACCTAAAAAGCATAGAACCCTCTTTTAACCCTATTTCCCATACAACTTCACCTGCATTATTTATTTTGCTTAGTGTACTTACTAACTCATCAGCTTCATTTATAAATAGAGTTTCATATTCTGGATAATGAATCAGACAATAATCACTATCTCTAATTATATGAAAGCTAATATTTCCATTTTTGGCAAATTTAATATGATTTATTTCCATAGAATCTTCGTAAGTTAATAATACATCCCCATTATCATAATGCTTCAAATCAACTCTATTATTGATGGGACCAAAAACCGTTTCTTTTTCACCTTCAATATTAATTTTATGAACTAAGTAAAAATGCTTGTAACCTTCTAAAAAGTAAACATGATCTTGGTTAAACGTTAGTAATCTTAAACTATATGTCACCCCAGGATTTTCTATATTATAATACTCATATAATAAGACACCATTTAAATCATACCAATCAATCCGATCTTTTCTAATATAGTTCCTTAATGAATTATTATTATTAACAATAACATAACGATCCGTTATGATAATATCTTTTTCCTTTAATAAACCACTAACTTTAATTTCCATCAATTCTTCCAGTTCCTTACTATAACGCACAATATAATGATAATCGTCACCTCTTAAAGTATATTTAAAAATGATACTCTCATCAGTTAACTCCTTATAAAATTTTACGTTTTTATAGGGTCCTAATTCCCATAATACATCACCATTTATATCTAACTTAATAAGATATGAATACCAATGTTCATCAACAAATTCTTTTCGTTCAGTAATGTAACCACCATCTTGAGTAGGATTATGGATATTACTTTGAACTATAGAACCGTTTTTTTGCCACAAAACACCAGCTTCATTTACTTTAAAAACTTCACTATCACCACGATAAAGGAGACCTTGTTCACCATAATTTTTTATTACTGAAAAAGAGTCAAAACTTCTACTTGTAATTGATCCATTAGCATCATGATAATTTAAGATTGTTTTTCGTTGAGAGGTATCGTAGTAGGTGATAAAAAAACATTCTTCAGTTGTATGATATAGTTCAAAAAAACGTTTATTTCTATACAAGTCAAAATTTAAATCACTTGCTTCGACAGTAAAATGTTCTTCCTGCTTTTCCTTAGGAGGATTACATCCAATGATAACCGATAAAAAAATCAGGATAATTAATAGTGTAGTAACCTTTTTAATAATAATTCCCTCCTTATAAATATAAGGCATGATTTAGAAAAATCATGCCTTAATATAATTGACTCTAATGAGAATCTCCTGGATCTGGAAGTTCACGAATTCTTAAGATAATTTCATCATCAACCATATCGATTAAGTTTTCATTATCGTCATATAGTTTTATTGTTACTTTAATTTTAATTGTGCCAGCTTTAATTGTATTGTATGTTTTACTTTCATTATCAAAATCAACGACAATATTATCCACATCAGTTATTAATTCAAAATCAACAATAATATTATCTCTTGGCATGTTCTCTGGATAAATAATAATATATTTATCTAATTCTTGTTCAACTCCGACATATATCTTAATATATTCAAGTCCTGGTCTAAATCCTGTATTTTCATCAAATTTATTGTAAATATAAATGATTATACTTGCGTGCTTTTGATTAGGTAATTTAGCTTCAACAATAACTCTACCTACATCATTAATGCTAATTCCATTAGCATCAAAGCTTAATATACTATCATCGCTTGAGGAAAATTCCACATCATCAATTGTATATTCATGATTATTGATTTTAACCAAAGCTTCTAAATCAACAAGTCTGAATTCATTAAAGCTAAAGATTGAGATTTCTTTTTTAGTAAAGATAATATCATTAGCATCGATAACGGTAAATTGAACAGTAGCTTGAATCTTTTCACCTTGAAGATTATAACCGTAAATATCGTAGGTTGCTTCACCGATGTTATTACCTTTGATTAATAATTTATTATCTTCTCTAATGATATTAACAGTATTAATATTGCCTGACTTTAACTCATATTTTATACTTCTTGTATCAATCGGGAAGTAAATTACATCCTCTTGACCAAGAGCTATTTCTCGATCAGCAATATCGAGGCTATCAATTGTTTCATATGATATTACATCAAAAACTTGGCGTTTTATATTTCCAAAAATATCTTTAGCGACAATTTCGATTTTTGCTTCACCAACGCTATTTGCTTGTAATAAATATTTATCTTTTAATGTAAATGTATTCTCACTATCTAATAAATAAAAGTCTAATAGATTAATAATTTCATCATTATAAGTAAAGTAATCTCTGACATCAATCACTTCGCCATATGGGATAAATAAATAATTACTAAATTTTGGTTTAATTAATTGATAATGAGCTTTATCAGCTACATAAACTGTAAAAGTTTGGTTATAATCATGATGATAATTTACTTCGATTCTCAACCTTAACGCAGCGATTATTTTTTCCTCAAGTGAGACATAATCGCTAACATCAATTAATACATTAATATCTTTATTCGATAATTCATTACTATCTATTACTAATAAATCATTCACATATACCTTATAAGTAAGAGCTTCTGTTTTAACACTACGGACATTAAATGAAAATTCTAGTATCTCATTAATATCAAGCAAGGTATTATCGTTAGGGATATCATAATCAACAAATGCTAGATCATTAATCTTATTTGCTTTAGCTTTATTTTCAATATATAAATTAATAATCGCATTAACGAGTAATTTATGCTCCGTATCTTTATAGACTTCAAAAGTATCATAACCTAAATTTAGATAAACGATATTATTATGTTTTGTATAATAATAATTATTATATGAATCAAAGCGGTCGTACATCGTGTTTTCAGTGTTATACATATTCATTAAAGGTATTAAATTAGCATTCTCTAAATCTAATTGATACTTTTCATTTAATGTATAATTTAATCCTACTGGAACTGCTAAATTTTCTTGATACATATTAAATGGATATAATACAAAATTACTATCGTTAATAATCTGTAAATGATCAACCTTATTATTAAGTTTATATGTTTCTGTTTGGGTATTACTTAATGCTAGTTCATCATGAAAATATTGCAGCCATTTTTCATTACCTTTAGTTACCGAACTTGTAAAGATAAATGGTTTTCCTTGATCCATTTGGTTTTGAATTGAGCGGTACGCTGGTTCATTAAGGGATTCAGTAAAAATACCCTGCCCTAAAATTATTACATCATATTCATCCATAACAGTATTATGTGAACATTCCCACTTATTACTATTATTCTTTTTAAAATCTTTAACTGAACAATTAGCTACGGATATTTGATAATCTCCATTATTTTGAAAATAAGCAGTAAATAAATCAGCATCAAAAAAGCGTCCTTTTTTATAAACCATATCCGAAACAATATTTAAAGCTTTTATTTCTTTATTATCACCTTTAACCCGGATTGAACCTTGGTAAAGTGTAGCTAACCCATTCTTCTCAACGACAAATTTATAATTTAGTAATCTACTGTATAAATTAGGTAAAACAAAACTCAGACTATTTTCACCACGTTTAATCTGGTAATTATATACTAATTCATCAGCATCAAAAACCTCATTTTGATTAACATCTAAATAGAACATTAGATTTGCTTCATCCATATTAACTAAATCAAATTGATATTTTACGATATCATTAATTTGATATTGATTTGCCTCTGGTTTTTCATTAAATACTAATTTAGGTTTTGCTGAAAATAATTCGGTAATCTTCATCATTGATAAAACTGAATAGAAATCGATATTATTATTACTATTAGTAATATCATAATCAAAGGAAAAAACATTATCATATTCAGCAATCAAATGACTAAAGCTTTGGTATAAAATACTGTTTTGATCCTTTAATGTATCATGACTAAGAAAGACAGGTAACCCTTTTTCAATATACTCAGTTGTAATTTGAGTTGCTTTTAGTAATGTTAAATCATTTAGTAACGATTCTGGTATTTCATCATTATTTGAACCTGGTTTTCCATTTTCAAAGTAACCCATATATTCAAACATACCATGTTTATTAAATGATATTCCATATCCATGATATAAATCATTTTTCCATTGCCCCATATATCTTAGTACGCCATTACTATCAAAACTAATTCCATAACAACTTCTTTTTCCATTAATCCACGTTCCAACGTAGATTAATTCTCCATTTTCAGCAAATAGCGAACCCGCACCATGAAAAATGGCTTTACGAAAATCATTAGTATTATTTGCTAGGGTTCCTAAATAACGGATAACATTATTCTGCTTTAAAGTTTTAAAGTAAAGGTCAGTTTCATCAAATTCAAAATCGCAACAATTATCTTGATTTATTGAATAGTTTCCTGATGAAAATATAATCGCATCATATTTACCAGCTATTTCACTTCGGCTATCAACAAACTGTTTAATAGTCATTGTCTCGAGCTTAAAATTAGGTATATTTAACACAAATGCTGGTGCTTGTAAATCATGACGAAGAATTATAGCTTCATATATTTGTTTTATGGCAGAAAAGTTTGTTTCGACATCACTTATCTCGGAAATATCCTCAAGATATGTTCGTGGAGTAATTTCTAAAATGGTATAATTACTATTTCCTAATACACGTTCATCAAAAGCGTCTGCTCCGAGATTAAAACTTGGAAAAGTTTCAGTAATTATTCCATTTATGATTTCATTATAATTTTCTCTTTGTACAATATCATTTAAATATGCTTCATGTTGACTGGGATCGATATTTTCTTGGGCATTTACGGATGTCCTAATAATGAACAAACTACTAAATAAGATTGTTATTATACCCACTAGTGCTTGTTTAAAGTATTTATTCATCTTCTCACCTCCCTAATTATATT
>CALFRW010000100.1 GCA_937919135.1 uncultured Haloplasmataceae bacterium | reverse complement strand
TATTCTCGCGGTCATAATATTTTGTAGAGATATAAGGATTGATTAATAATTGTAAATTATCCTTTTTAAAAGGAGAATCAAGAATAATTACTTTACAGTTCTCATCACCACCTAATAAAGAAAGGTAATACTCTATGGGGTGAAGTGTTGCCGAGAAAAAGCAAGTCGACATTACATTATCAGTCCGCATTTTTATTAGTTCACGAGGGTTTAAACAAGTGATTTGGTATTCACAATCTTCTTTAGAATTTGAAACCCAAATCATAAAATCAGGACTATAATAATCAGATAATTTATAAAAGTTTGCTAAATCAAAATAATGATTTAATAAATCTTCATTTATTTCCCGGTGATTTTCATTTTCTTTAATAAAATATTTTTCTAATTTACTTAGCATTACTCCAATATCATCTAGCAAGACTTCATCGAGATCGCGAAATTTCATTGCTTTTTTCCGATTATTTTGTAAATGATTTTGATACTGATGAAGTTTAACTAAAAGTGAATTTGCTGATTTTAAAATTTCTTTTTCATTGTCGACAAGATTTATGATTTGATTAAATAATTCCCTATTAATTTTTGCGGTAAACATCTTACAAACCCGGTCATACATATTATGAGCCTCATCAATTAAAAGAATTAATTGATTAGTATCATAATCAAAAAAACGACGTAAATATACTCTTATATCAAAAACATAATTATAGTCTCCAATAATAATATCACTATATAAAGCAAGACTTAACTGATATTCAAAAGGACAAATTTCATGCTTTTTCGCGTAAATTACAATATTATGATAATCAAAATCATCTTCATTTTCATATATATCAATAACAGCAGCATTTAATTTACGATAAAAATCTTTCGCATAAGGACAATCCTTAGGATTACATTTAACACAATCATTAATACAAATTTTATCTTTTGCGGTTAGTACTAGTGACTTAATTTTTAAATCACTATGGTCACGCAGTAAATTAATCGTACTTTGTGCTACATCTTTAATCATCGATTTGGCGGTTAAATAAAAGATTTTATTTGCTTTATCCCTAAGTGATGTAATTGCGGGATAAATTGTACCTAAACTCTTACCAATACCTGTAGGAGCACAAATAAAACTATTATTATTAGCTTCAATTGTTGCTTTTACATGATTAATTAAATCGAGTTGACCTTTTCGGTATTCTGGAAATGGAAAAGTTAACTGCGAAATACTAGTTAATTTACTTTCATGAAAAGCATCAATTGCT
>CALFRW010000099.1 GCA_937919135.1 uncultured Haloplasmataceae bacterium | reverse complement strand
GAAATCTATCAGCAATTATATAATAATAGAGGGGGTGTTTCTAATGCTTAGAGTTTTGTCATTTCTTCGACCTAATAGGTTTAAGTATTTCATTTCAATGCTAATTGATACAGCTTTTACATCAATATGTTATAATATTGTGCTTGCTTTTATCATGAAGGATGTTGTTAATGCGATTGCATACGGTAATGTTCTGTTACTTAAAAGGGCAGTAATCATCGCCATTGTTTCGTTTCTAGTAGCATTTATATTCCAACCAATATTTCAGTACATAAAACAAAGTTGTGTGATTAAGACAATGGGTAAGATCAAATTAGCGACTTTTAAACATATGGAAACTTTAACAGTGAAAAATTTTGAAGGGCGTCATACTGGTGATTTAATTACGAGAATGACAAATGATGTTGATGCGATTCAAGATTTATATATGAAACATCTTTCACTGCTTTCATTTGCATTGATTCATGGTATCGTTGCGATTATTTCAATGTTTTATTTAAACTGGTTACTTGCGATTATTGCGATTGGTATGGGAATTACCTCCGTTTTATTTAGTTCTTTATTTAGAAAACCACTTAGAAGGGTAGAAGAAGATGTACAAGAAAGAAAAGGTGTGATGACAGAAAGAATTATTGATGTGTCTGATGGAATTGTAGAAACAAAGATGTATAATATTGAAGCAAAAATATTTGACAAATTTGCAGCTGTAAATCAGAATTTAAATAAAGCGGTTACTGAATGAGGAAAAATTATATCAATACACAGTATTAGTAATAATACATTAGGAAGGTTAAAGACAATTGGTATGCTAGCCTTTGGTTTATATATGTCGATTATGGGAAAAGTAGATATTGGCACGATAGCAGCAATATTACATTTACAAGGTAATGCTAGTTTTTTATTTGAGAACATTGGAAGTTTTATCACCCTTATTCAAAGGTCGCTTGTAGGCGCAGCTCGTGTCTTTGCGTTATTTAGTAGTCCAACTGAATCTTATAGCCTGCTAGATAGAGCTAGATCTAGTGGTGTTTCAAATCAGATGATTGAAATGAAAGCTGTCTCCTTTAGTTATGAGAATGATAAAAAGGTTCTTAATAATATTAATTTATCGATTGCTGAAGGGAATATGACCGCAATTGTAGGAACTAGTGGGGGAGGAAAAAGTACAATACTAAAATTGTTGATGCGGTTTTATGATGCAGATAATGGTGAAATATATGTAAATGGAAAATCAATTCATAGTAGGACATTAAGGGAGTTAAGAGATTTATTTGCCTATGTCCCTCAAGATGCTTATCTTTTTATGGGGACAATTGAGGAAAATATTAGCTATGGTAAAATAGGTGCTTCAAAAGAAGAGATTATTGAAGCAGCAAAGAGGGCTTATGCTCATGATTTTATTGTGGAGTTTCCTAATGGTTATAAAACCATAGTGGAAGAAGGAAGTAATAATCTTTCTGGGGGACAAAAACAAAGAATCGCAATAGCACGAGCGATACTAAAAAATGCACAAATACTTTTATTAGATGAGGCTACATCAGCACTTGATTCAGAGTCAGAACAGCTTGTACAATTAGCGATAAATTGCCTTATGAAAGGTAAAACAACCTTAGTTATAGCACATAAATTATCAACAATTGAAGCAGCAGATGAAATTTTTGTGCTTAAAAAGGGAGAAATAGTGGAAAAAGGAAGTCATAAGGAGTTAATATCAATGAAAGGACTATATAATAATCTTTATGATTTTCAGTTTAAGTGTTAATAATTATCTTTTTTTATGGTATGATAATATTCTGATAAAGCTAAAATAAGTTAGGTGATAATATGTCGCAGATCGATGAAACAAATATGGGATTGCAGTTAGTTAATATACCATATGATTCGCAACTAAAACAAAAACAAAATCAAATTGAAAACCTATTTAAAGAGAATATTAAAGGAACATACAAAGTTAATGAAATTATTGGAATGTCAAATCCAGATCATTATCGAAATAAGGTTCATGTTGTCATAGGGTCTAATAAAAAAGGAAAAATAATTGGTGGAATGTATCAAGAAAACACACATAGAATTATCCCTATTGAATCTAGTGTAGCTCATGATAAAAAAGCTGATGAAATTATTAATTCTATCAAGAAAATATTAACTGATTTTAAAGTATCAGCTTATAATGAGGATTCAAAATCGGGGTTAGTTAGACATATCTTAGTGAGGCGCGCGATAAAGACAAATCAGACGATGTTAATAATCGTTACCTCATCGGATATGTTTCCAGGGCGTAATAATATTGTCAAAACAATTAGAAAGGTTCACCCTGAAATTAATACAATTATTCAAAATATTAATTCTAGGAGTACAAGTGTAATATTAGGTGATAAAGAAAGAGTACTATTTGGCAAAGGTTTTATAACTGATATTTTATGTGGGTTAAAATTTAATATTTCACCCAAATCTTTTTATCAGGTTAATCCTATCCAAACAGAAATTTTATATGATAAAGCAATTGAATGTGCTAACTTAACAAGCAATGATGTTATTTTAGATGCTTATTGTGGTATTGGTACTATTGGACTTATTGCGAGCAAGAAAGTTAAAGAAGTAATTGGTGTAGAGGTAAATAATGATGCGGTAAAAGATGCGATTAAAAACGCGAGGAATAACAATATAGGAAACACCAGGTTTTATTGTGCCGATGCTTCTTTATTTATGATCGACTTAATCCAAAAAGATAAAAAAGTAGATGTTGTTTTTTTAGATCCACCAAGATCCGGGTGTGATGATGATTTCTTAAGATCACTAATTAAATTAAATGCAGATAAGGTAATATATATATCATGTAATCCAGAAACCTTAGTAAGAGATTTAAAACTTTTAGTGAATCATAACTATAAATTAAAGTATATCCAACCTGTAGATATGTTCCCGCATACAGTCCACGTGGAGAATGTTGTATTGCTTGAATTAAAGAGATAATCTTTTAT
>CALFRW010000098.1 GCA_937919135.1 uncultured Haloplasmataceae bacterium | reverse complement strand
TTACTACCCCCCCTAGCTAATTCCGCGAAAATTCACACGAAAGCCTGGCGCGGTCAACACGAGTAGAGTTGTAGAGGTTTTAGTCCCCCTCCTGTAACGATTTAGAGAAAAAATTATCTAACTTAGGGGTTCCCAACGTTGATATCATCAGTTAAATGATTGTATGATTTACTAAACGAGGGAATCTCTTATTAGTTTGTAATTTTTAAGCAAATATTTTTTACTTACTTGTAATGTAATTAAAACCATACACTCGACATGCGATACTAAAATATTAGTTCATGCTATGTTTCTCATAGATGCTCAGTGGTCTCTTTAATTTTCAGATGATTAAAATTATTGTTTAAATTAATAAAAGTAGGATAAGATTTAATTCTCTAAAGTCTTTATTATTGATAATTAAAGCATTTTAAAATGCTTAAATGCTTTTCTTATATCATCCTGCTTATCAGTTGGACATGGATACTTTCGTTTATTTGTGTCATTCCTATTATAAGCAACTCTTGGAGATAGACCATTGATTTCTTTCGAATGTGTTATCCAACATGTTTTAGGAGTATATCCAAAAGTAGCTTTTACATATTCTTCTATTTATTTGTATGTAGCCATATATATCATCACCTACCTCAATCCAAACTTTATCCCCATTTATCATTAAATTCCTTAAATACAAATATCCCTTGCATTTCTATTATTTTTAACATTCCTATTTCATCATCAGTTAGTATATTATTATGTTCTATGTAAAGTGGTTCATCATACATCGTAATAACACTCATAAAGACATTTGCACAGGGTTGATTAAATTTATTTTCAGGCTTTTAATAATTTTGAAATTCTTCCCCACCGAAATGACATCTATTAAAATTACTGTCTATTGTGGTAAAATACCATGTTAGTCCAGCATTAAAATAAAATTTAGATACTCGTATCCCGCACTTTAGTATACAAAACATAAATCTCTCGTGTGGACCAAGTAGTGCTAGTTGTTTTTCTATCTCATCCAATGCGTCTAAATCCCAAGCCTCTTCCCTAATCACCGAATATACTGCGGGACTCATATTTTCTTTATCGGAGAATTGTGCAATATAATTTTGATAATAGTTAGAAGTTTGTATCTTCGCTATTACATCTCCCTTCCCTAAAAAGTTTTCAAAATAATCCACATCAATTGGATCAGTTATAAAATGAAAATTGAGCTTATAATTAATATTCTCATCTGATAAGGCAAGTGATATTGGATCAAGGATAATAAAAAGAATTAAGGAAATTCCGATAGTATATTTTAATGTTTCAACGAAAAAATTAACATCTTCATCCTGGGATTATCCGTGCTTATCTCCAAAATTTGTACGAACACGGTAAAATGTATCGAAGCCTTGCTTATGAATTATCTTATTGGACTTTTTAATTAAATTACCATGGTGCTCGAAATATTCTAAGAGAAGATCCTTAATTTCTTTATAAGCATCAGACATTTCTATTAATTTAGATTTGATTTCTGCTTCATGGGAAATCTATCCTTTACAGACCACCTTTTTAAAATTGTAGAATCATCAATTGAAATATACAGCATTGAATTCAACATTTCACTTGCTTGACGAATAGAGTAAAATGCACAATCAAAATATCCTTCTTCATAGAGAAAAATTAAATTTGTAATTAATTGTGTAGCCTCGATTAAAAAATTATTACAATACATAACATCAGCACGACCTGTGTATAACATTTGGCTATGAAAATACAACAATAATCCTTCTCTTTGTGGAATTTGGATTTTTACCCTACCTTCATCACGCATTGATTCGATTATTATTCGTTCAAACTCATAAGACATGTAACTCAACCCCTGACATAATATAATTCATATATTTACTTAATTCTAATATAACATATATGTACAAAATTTGTACCATTTTGTGTATGTCTATTAAGTTTTAATAATCATTATGTTTTCAATTTTACAACTACTCTATCACTTAACTCTACCACTTTTCAAGTGATTGCTTGTTTCCACAAACTATTAAAAAGGTTTTCCTGACACTGGAGTCTCTAGTTTTATAACTTCGAGATTAACCATATGTTGGAAAACCCTTTTATACTTTAAATATTTAAATTGTTATTTTAAATTTCTAGTATCAACACGACGCTCTCGACGTGTGTTTAGACCACAATTTTACTAGTTTTACGCGAAAACAATTATTTTTGCGTAAAGATGTACTGTCTTTTATTTTTAGCGGTCGTGTTTGAATACCCAAAAAAGAGTTGAACTTATTTAGTGAAGTTTTTAGGTTTGGGGGATATTTTCATTAATCAATTCTTTGACATTGTTCTTTTTTATCATTGCCAATAAAAATTCAATATTGGTAGACTTATTGTCGACATAGAATGATTTTCGAACTGTTTTAATTTTTATATAGTTGTCTCCATTTTTGTAATCAATAATATCAAAATAATATATTTTATACTTTTTTCCAAATGACGAAACGTATATAAAATACTCATCATTTCTGTATATATGAATTTTCCAATGGTATGTTGCAAAAATCATATATACTCCTAAAATTATAAATATACTGAATAATACACCCACCCAAATTTCAGCAGTATCATTAGGGAAAATTATCATTAAGATAAGTAGTGACAAAAAAAGCATTGAACAAATCAAACCAATCCACTTATAAATATTAGGCAAATGGATGATTATGTAATCTTCTTTAAGATTATTTATCAATTCATTACTATTATCTTTAATAATTATATTGATTAAGATTCTAATTACTATACCAGTAATTGCAACTATAAGAAACACTGTTATTAATGAATTCATAATCTAATACCCCATTTTAACCTTAATCCGGTATAAGTTATTTCTCCGCCTGTGAATCTTGCTGCTCCAACTTTAACTGTATTTTTTATAATAAATTTATCTGCTGTATATCTAGCAATTTGCTTTGTAGCATATTTAACATTTGCTCGTCGGAGTTCTCTTGTTATTCCTTTTTGTACACCTTTCCAAGCAGCATTTAACCCCTTTGCATTTAACCCCTTTCCGCCAAAGGCTCCTCCAATACCACCAGCAATAGTGCTGGCTATAAGTCCACCAGTTGTAATTTCTTTCCCCTGTACAGCTTGTTCTGCAGCATAAGTTGCTCCACCTAAAGCGGAATTTATTCCCACAGAAGCTACTAAACCTACGCCAGTGGATAAGTATACTTTAATCCATCTACATTATATGATATTGTCTTAATTCTAACTGATGCATTGCCATTAGTAACACTACTATCATCATAGGTAAATGTTTGATTAATCGTAAGCGTCAAAAGCCACACTTCTTGACAAAGAGCCAAAAACAGAGCAGTGACCAGTGTTAGTGGTTTGCTGGGTTAATGTATTATTCAGGACTTTAAAAATAATACCAAAGCTTACATATTCAAAATTTAAATATACATTACAAATATCAGACGAGTAGTAGGGTTTTACATTCGGAATCTTTCTGGATGTTATAAATAACCCAAAAGATTTAATATCATTACAATCATTCTCATATTTTAAAATTTCTGCTTCCGTTTCATATTCTACTATATATTGTCATTAAAGAAACCCAGCAGTGACCAGTGTTAGTGCTTTGCTGTAATAACAATTAATTCTACTCAGAGAATAAATAGATAAAAAGTAGTAAATCTTTCATAATATAATGTTTATTATGTGATTTGATTTCTAGTTTTTTAATAAATAACCTTGTTTCAACCACGTTTTAAAAGTCATTTCTGCATTTAACGCTAAAATCCCTAAACTTTTATCTTTTGATATTTTTTCTAGTATTAATTTTGTTTCATCTACTTTATAATTTATGTCTAAACTAATAGAACAAATCCAAATTCTTACATTAACGTTCTCATGATTTATTAGTGCATCAATTATTTCATGAGCCATTATTAAATCCTTTTTTATCTCTTTCCAAATTGAAAATAGTCTGTCGCTTGCTCTGTTACCCTTTTTATATTCACCAGAATATTGTGTTTCTCCCTGAATTGTTGCATTTTTAATTATTTCTTCTGTTAATTTTATGACATCCATATTCTCCTCCATTTAATTATTATACTCCAAAACTCCTTAATACATTAATTCCATAGTCATACTGGTTTTGAAAACTTTGTCCAGTTAGCCAATCTCTAACAGTTTGACCATTCAAGTAAGATGGTTTTGAGTTATAATGACCTGTGATTTGACCATGTATAGTTTTATCAACTGGAGTTAGATTATTTGTATTATGTATTTGTGTTGGACTAAATCCTGATCTTTTTATTTGTGATTGTTCTACTATATGATGCCATTGGTTATCTTTTCCAGGTGATCCTAGATGTTTCTTAGCAGCTTTAAATGTATCAAATCCTTGACCAGCATTACCCGCTCCCTTACTCAGAGAGGATGCTGTTTTTCCTATAGGTTTTATTCCTTTTACTACAGAATAACCATATCCTACTGCTGCTCCTAAACCACCTACTATTAATGCGGTACCAGCTACTTTTAACCATTTTGGTAAGTACCCACTTGAATCAATCATCATTACTGGATTGTTCTTTGCATATGCATATAGATTATGCCCTAAAATATTTCCAGTTTCTCCAATTAAACCATCCGCATTAATAAACCGTCCTATCTCAGGATTATAATAACGACTGTTGAGATAGTACAATGATGTCTCGACATCCTTGTAAAACGAACCCTTTAAATATATCCCGTAAAGATAGATATATATTAGTATTTTAACTCCAATTATTTTAATGGTAATAATTGGAGTTAATAGTTCTGATGTTATTCTAATATATAAAATTTACTTAATCTTATTTTTGTAAGTTTATGAAATCTAAAAAAGATTTATCTATAGCTTGATTATTACA
>CALFRW010000097.1 GCA_937919135.1 uncultured Haloplasmataceae bacterium | reverse complement strand
ACCCATAGAGCTAACACTCTACGGGTCTTTTTCTAATATTATTGACATATATTAATATTATCATTTATAATTAGTTTAGAATAAGGGATTATGTGAGGGATTAAAGATGTATAAAAATCGGCTAAAGGATAAAAAGATTAGGTTTCCTAAGTTGTTTGAGAAATCAAACAATTGGTATTTAAACTTAACTAAAAATCAAGGAATAGAAGATAAACTATTAGATAGTATTAATGAAAATGCTAAGTTTATTTTAGATGTATATTGTAAAACAGGTATGTTAACAATAGATATCGCCCAGAATTTTCCCCTAGCACAAATAATCGGCATGGAAGATAATAGTTATTTTTTAAAAATTGCGAAAAAGAAAATCCGTCATAGTTTTATCAATAATATCGAATATACTAATTTATCAAATTTAATTATGTATAATAATTATTTTAATTGTGTTGTATTATATTTTGCCTTAAATGATTTATCATTCGAAGGAATTAAAAAATTATTAGCTAATATTAGTAAAGTTCTAAAAGCTAAAGAAAAGTTAATTATTGCTGATTATTGTGTACTTGATAATTCTTTCCGGAAGTTAATCTTTTGGCTATACAGATTTTTGTTTCATCGGAAATTATTTCGTTTTTATAAAATTGATCTTGTGACAATTTTAGAAGAATGTGGTTATACAGAGATTAAAGTTGATAATTTTGAAGGAATAAGATTTATTAGTTGTCATAATATAGGATAATTGTTAGAATAATATAAAGAGTATTAGTTAGGTGATTTAGATGATAATTCAAAAAAGTTTTGCGAAAGAGGATGCTAAGTTATATTTAGTAGCTACTCCAATCGGTAATTTAGGAGATATTTCTTTTAGGGCTTTAGAGATATTAAAGACAGTAGATTATATAGCATGTGAAGATACAAGAGTAACACTAAAATTGTTAAACTATTATGAAATAAAAAAACCACTTATTAGTTATCATGAACATAATAAGTATGAAGCTGGAATTGGTTTAATCGAAAAAATACAAGCAGGACATAATATTGCTTTAGTAAGTGATGCAGGAACCCCATGTATCTCTGATCCAGGTCATGAGGTAGTTAGGCTTGCGATTGATAATGATATTGATGTTGTTCCGATACCAGGAGCAAGTGCCTTTATAAGTGCTCTAATATGTTCTGGACTTGGGACCCAACCATTTACCTTTTTTGGTTTTTTGGACCATAAAAAGCAAGATAAACGTAAGCAATTACAAGAAATTAAGTATCATCCCTATACAATGATATTTTATGAGTCACCACATCGTTTTAAAGAAACGATTAATTTAATGAGTGAGATATTTGAAGAAAGAAGTTGTGCGATTGTTAGAGAGTTAACAAAACGATATGAAGAAGTATATCGAGGTTTAATTAATGATGTTAATTCATACTATGAAGAAATAAAAGGCGAAATTGTAATTATTGTTGAAGCGAATACTCATCCACAAAGTCCAGATAATTCTTTACTTGAAATGGATATCATTGAACATGTAAATTACTATATGGAAATAGGTCTTAATAAAAATGAAGCGATAAGAAAAGTAGCCGGAGAACGTAAACAAGCAAAGAGGGAAGTATATAATAAATATCATCAACAAAATTAAAACCCAGCAAATGCTGGGTTTTTCTACTATTTGTCTTTTTTAATTAAATTTCTATTAATTAGATATAATTGTGAGAGTATGCCAGATAAACCAAATATAAGTATCGCACGTTCGCTAAAAAGTGGTAAATCACTTCTGCCTTCTAATGTATATATTGTTAAAAAACCAAAAATAATAAATAATATTATGTTATATATAATAAAATGTTTATTCTTCAATATCTTTACCTCCAATAGATTATCTTAATAATTAAATATATGGATTTTTATAAGCATTTATTTTTCTTTCTACATCGCCATAAAATGTCTTAGCTTTATACCAAAAACCTCTATCAGTAACCATTTTAAAATCATGTCTGAAAATAAATTGGCCAGGAAAGTAGCCGCCTTGTTTCAATTCTACAATCATTCCGGATTCTAAGTGAAAGGTTTCATTTTTATCACCATTATAAGTATAGTACCATGAATATTTGGTGTTTGTGATAAGAGTTTGTGCGCTTAAGGAAGGATTACTGTCAGTATAAGATTTTGAATAGCTGTAATTACCTGTTATTTCGCCACTAAACCCATCCTTTTTTGATAAACCGATGGTTGCGCCAATACCAAATCCAGATGTAACTGTAACAGTACCTGGTGAGTTAACAGGCCAATAATCTTTTCCAATCGGGTTAAAACCAGATACACCGTAATAACCGGGTTCTCTTTTGATAGATGTATGCATATATCCTTCTTGATTTTTAGCATCATCATAACCAGATAAGCCATTGGCTTTTAAAATACTACCAGGTTGAAACTCAGTTTTTGTTTCTACAATATAGACAATTGATGTATCATAAATTTCTGTATAATGAGCTACAGTATTCCAATTTATTTTTCCATGAGGTTTTCCTACTATTGCTCCGCCATCATCAAAAGCCTTTTTCCAAGTAGTAGTACTATTTAAAGTTATTTGACTGTTAACAACTTTTTCTTTAGATTCAAATTCTACCATAACATCTTTAAAATACGAATTTAAATCTTCAAATAGTATTTTTTTATTCTTTTCATTAGATGTAAATGTTCTACGGTAGTTAATTCCATTAATATTTTTGTAAATTGTTGCGATAACACCCGCTTCTAACTCATCTTGATGAAAAGAAGTGTTTTTACCTTTGATATCATAAATGATAATCGTTTTACCTTTTGCGATATCTGCTTCATATATTTTTATTAATTCTGGAGTAATTTCTGGATAATTTCCCAAAACTGTAATTTGATTATTTGTAAGATAATAGTTTTTTTCATTTTTAATAATTGATTCTAGATCCTTGGCTTGTGCTAGATTATTACTCATTGCCATTCCAACGATAATTGTAATGGTAAAAACAAATAAAATTATAAGTTTCTTTATAAAAATCATCCCCCTTTTTTAGATTATTTAAATTATATCATAGAAATTTCTGCATTTAAAGCTTTATTAATATTTAGCAGATAAGTTGCTTTATGTTTTTTAAATAAAAAAAGCGATCGTTAATTAAAAAAGTAAAAATATATTCTCTTTTGTCAAATAAGCTTTTATTTTATTTGATTTAATTTGTTATTGTTTTATGATAGAATATATTTAAATCTATTAGTTTAAGGGGAGAAATATGAACGAATATTGTGAAACTTATATTAAAATTAGTAAAGATGCATTAATACATAATGCAAGGTTTTTTAAGAAAGATAGTCAAAAAAAGTTAATTGCGGTAATTAAGAGTAATGCATATGGACATGGATTAATTGAGGTAGGTAAAATACTGGAACCAGTTTCTGACCTATTTGCGGTTGCCTCCCTTGATAGTGCGGTTAGTTTGCGGAAAGTAGGAATAAAAATTCCCATCCTTGTCCTTAATCCATTAGCTAGTGACTACGCTTTAGTAGCTTTAGAACATGATATTATGATTACCGTAAGTAGTTTAGCTGAATTAAAACAATTTGAGCAAGTAATAAAAGATAGTGAAAGTCCATTAAAGCTTCATTTAAAGATTGATTCTGGAATGAATCGAATGGGAGTAAAGACAAGCAGTGAAGCGAAAGATATAATAGAATATAATTCGCAAAAGCTTAAAATTGTCGGAATATACACTCATTTTCATTCAGCTGATGATGAAGGATTAAGTAAAAAACAACAAAAGCTATTTAAGGACATATATGAAGCATTAGATACTGACTTTGAGTATGTTCATATGTGTAGTACGAGCGCAGCACTAAATAAATGGGATCTTGATTTTACAACTCATGTACGAATTGGTTTAGGTTTATACGGTATTTGTGAGAGTAGTGATGTTAAACCGGTTTTATCAATGTATTCTAAAATAATGATAAAAAAGCAAGTACTACTTAATGAAACTGTAGGTTATAGTGCACGCTTTAAAGCGAGGGAAGATACTTGGATTGGTGTTTTACCATGTGGATATAGTGATGGAATTATTAGGGCTAATACTGGTAGAAAAGTATATATCGATGGATACTATTGTGAGATAGTTGGTAATGTTTGTATGAATTCATTAATGGTAAAACTACCACATCAAAATGTGAGTTGTGAAGTGGAATTAATTGGACCCCATATTAGCGCCATAGAAATAGCGAAACATTTAAAGACAATTTCATATGAGGTTGTCACAATTTTACCACCCCATATTAAAAGAATTGTAGAATAGAAAAGAAGATGCCATCATCTTCTTTTTAGTATTTTATAAGCTTCCCAATATTTTTTTAGATTTAGAAACGTTTTATCATCAAGTGTTTTTAGTCTAGTAATATCTAAATTATGTTTTAAATCTTCTAATTTAACATTTCGAGCAAGTTTATTTCTCTTTATCTTTTTTATATAATCAAAATAATCCGTATTTTTATCATGTGTTAAGAAAACCAATGCTTCGATTATGTCGCTACTAAAACCATCCTTTTTTAAATCCTCAAATGTATATGTTGAATCTTCAATCACATCATGTAATATGGCTACTATTTTTTCTTTTTCGGTTGTGACATTATTCATAACATGTAGAGGATGTAAGATATAGGGTTTTCCCCCTTTATCTTTTTGACCTTGATGATATTTTATTGCTAATTCAATAGCCTTATCTAAATTCATTATATATCTCCCTTCTTATAACTTTTCAATTGCGATCATAAAAGGTGGATTATTTATTTGATTTATAAAGCGATATATTAGTACTTGATACTGCTTTTGATTTAGTTTTTCTGTATATTCTAATAATGCATCATGTTCAAGTTTTCCTTCTTTAT
>CALFRW010000096.1 GCA_937919135.1 uncultured Haloplasmataceae bacterium | reverse complement strand
TTTCCACCAGTTTACAGTTCTTCCATCATGGGCCTCATTATATGATTCTGTTTCTGTAGTAATCGCTCCTGGGTACCACTCGATACCGATTAATCCTTGTTGTGTTTTAGTCTTTTGAGCCCATGATTGAACATACCAGTTAGGATCAATTAGACCTTCATCACATATTGTTTTTAGGTATTTAAGCATTAATTCATGAGTTCCATCAGTTACAGGAAAATCAACTTCTCCTTTTTCATTTATATATACTCCATATGGTAGTTCTGCCACTGTTCCCCACATTAATGGTAACCAGTTACCTAACGTACCTAAACTATTTCCACCACCTGCAGAGGTAAAACCATATGCTCCTGGTTTATTAGCTTTAATCCAGCGTGCAAAATTAAGTAAGTCTTCTGGAGTATTTGGTTGCCAAGGTCCACCATCTGTAGCAACATTACCTGCTGGATAGTTATTTCCTGCTACAGTTGATGACCGGTACTCAATCGCCCAATCCTCACGGATTTTTAAACTCCAAGTTGGAGCGTCAGGGATTGTCCAAATTCCGCGTAACCTTCCTTCATCATCGGTCATCAGTTGTTTGGCAATGCCATCGGTATCTGAAGCTGAGCCATTAATTATCCTTTCAACATTGGGCATTGAAGCTAAATATGGTGTCCAATCTTCAAGTAATACATTTTGCTCCGCGATAATATTAAACTCGTTTACATTATCAAAGACAACAATATCGGGTTTATTATTTGAGGCAAAAGCAATAATCGCCTGACCTAAGAAGTCATTAGTTGCATGTAAAGTTATGTCTAAATTGTAGTTATCTTTGATCCATTCGCGATAAGGGTCATTTTTATCGGTACCAAGATTGACGTATCCTGTCATAAGAATACTAATATCAAATGCATCATCTGAATTATTATTTTTCTTTCCACAACTAAACAATGTAAGTATTAAGATCAATAACATAAATAGACTAAGATATTTTTTCATATTTCCTCCTCTTTTTATCCTTTTACAGCCCCTAAGTATACGCCTTTAGTAAAATACTTTTGGAAAAAAGGATATATTATTAACATTGGTAGTAAACTTACAACCGTCAAAGCCATCTGCATTGTAATATCTCCTACAGCTGTATTATTATTAATTAAGAAATCTAGTCCTCCTTGATTAAGTCCTGAGGTGTTTTCTAAATTGATTTTGACAAACAACTGTAATGGCCATAAATGTTGATGTGAAGCATCAATATAAATGCTTGCATCAAACCAGCTATTCCAATGACCAACCATTGTGAATAAACCGATAGCCGCAAATACTGCCTTAGAGCTCGGGATGATAATTCTAAAAAACAAGCCAACTTCACTAACACCATCGATTCGAGCTGAGTCTTCGAGTTCTTTAGGAATTCCCTCAAAAAACTGTTTAAAGATTAAGATATTCCAACCATTAAATAAGGTCGGGATAATTAAAGCCATAATATTATTCTTTAAACCTAAAGCTTCGATTGTTAAATAGCCCGGTATTAAACCACCACTAAATAAAATCGTAAATAAAATTATATACATTATCGGCTTTTTCCCTGGCAAATCTTTTCTACTAAGCACAAAAGCCGTAAGGGCATTAACCGCAAGACCTAAAAAGGTACCAAGTACTGTCCTAATAAAAGATACAAAAACTGATCTAAGAATGACAACTGATGAACCTAAGATCTTTTGATAAGCAACTAATGTTGGCTTGGAAGGAAAAAACCAGATTATTCCACCTCTACTAACCCATTCTTCAGATGTTGTAAGCGAAACAAATACAACGTATATTAATGGATATAAACATACTAAAGCGACCATCGTTGCGATAAGTGCACATGCATTTCGATAAATTCTTTCTCCTCTACTAATTATCATATAAACCTCCTAAAACAATCCGATTCCAACATAACGTTTGGAAAACTTATTACATAATAATACTAAGACTAAACCAATCGCTGACTGAAAGAATGAAACGGCAGCACCTAAACCGTACCTCAATTCATTAAGACCTTCCCAATACACCCAGGTATCAATAACTTGAGCTTTTTCCATATTTTCTGAACCAAATAACATTATTTGTTCAAATCCCGCACCACTTAAAATATTTCCAATCGCCATTACCGATACAAAGACAATTGTCGGAGCAATACTAGGTAAAGTTATTTTTGTAAGCTTCTTCCAGAATCCCGCACCATCGATTGCTGCAGCTTCATATAAATTTGGGTCAACATTAGATAGCGCAGCGACATATAAAATTGTTCCCCATCCTAATTCCTTCCATAGGTCTGTGGTTAATAATAAGGGAATAAACTTACTTTCACTCGTTAAGATTTTTATCGGTTCATTTCCCGTAAGGAGCATTATATTATTTATCAAACCTTCGGGATTGATAAAAGCATAAGCTATTCCATATACAACAATCCAACTAAAGAAATGCGGAATATATAATACGGTTTGAATTCCTTTACGAAAGCGATCCCTACCCATTTCATACAAAATAATTGCTAAGATAATTGGTGGAATGATAGAAATAAGTATTCTGCTCACACTTATTACTACTGTATTGCCAATTAATTTCAGCATATCTGGTTCTTGGAAAACAAAGCGGAAATTCGCAAATCCAACCCATTTACTACCCCAAATTCCATCAGAAATAACGTACTCTTTTAAAGAGAGAATTATTTGGAGGAAGATTGGATAAATTTTAAAGATAAACATTAAAGTCAAAGGAATGATTAGTAATAAATACATGATAAAGTTTTTACGTACCTTTTTAATGCCATTAGGCTTTAAAAAGAAAGCTATTAAGGTTAGAAATATACCCAAAACGATATTAATTAAGATATTTATCCCTAATGAGTAAACTTCAAAAAAAGCCTTTGTATTACCATAAAAATCAAGTGCAGAAAGATTTTTTGTTGTGATTAGAAATAAATAAATAATTATCGTATATAAACTCGTTATCCCTAAAGTGATGCCAATAATTAAATTCTGATAACGAATAAATTTTGTAAACGTTGAAATAATTGTCGCAATAATACTGACGATAATTAATATAAAACTAATTAATAATAAAATTGAGGGAACTTTGGGTAATGTCAGAAAAATATCACCAATACTATAAACATATTTTTGAATCTCATTACCAAAGCTCGCAATAACATCAAAGCCATAGATATTAACTGATAAATCAACAGCGGGGTCTGATATCTTCATTATTGGCATAATTAACAGCGATATTAACATTAAAACTAAAACCGATAATATCAATGTTCCCTTAAATTGCAGTGGTTTATCTTTAAAATAATGTAAAAACTTTAATTTTTCTTTTTTCATCTATCTTCCTCAATTCTCACAATTTTTAAACAATATTCCTTATTACTATCGATCGGGATTATTGTTTCATTGTTCTGACAAAATGATTTTGCACCTTCAATTTCAAAATTTCCTTGCAGGATGATTTTTCCTGAAGCATTAGAACTAAAGATTTTCATTTTGTCTTCGCTGTAATACATATGAAGATATCCTTCATTGAGGGGAACTTTTGTTTCAAACCACGACATTTTTACTAATTTAGGCTGTGCTACAAATTCTTGATATCCTGGTTTTGTTGGTTTTAGCCCAATAAAGTATCTCCCTAACAAATATAGGGGGCTAGCTCCCCAGGCGTGACAAAGGCTTTTGCCATATTTTCGTCCGTACATTCCATACTTTTCATTTCCGATTTCATCTGGGTTATAAGTCTCCCAAAAGGATGTCGCAGAAGCTTCAAGCATTCCGCCCCAATACTCAATTATTTCATCAAAGACATATTCCAGTTCACCCACTTCACATAATGCGGCTAATTCGTAAAAGCGCATATATGGAGTAGTAATTTTTGTTATACTATCATTTAGTAAGACATGATCTTTAATAAGTTGTTTACGACTATCAGTACATAAATCAAATAAGAGCGCTATCATATTGGCGTGTTTAGTAACTACATTATCAGGAACGCCATTTTTATAAGCATAAATATAAGCATTTAAGTCCTTATGCCAAAACTTTTCAATTTTTGCCTCTAGGTCCTGGGCGATCTTTCCGTACTTTTCAACTAAATCTGCTTGATTAATTAATTTTCCTAACTTAACACAAATCTTTAAGCTATTAAATAAAAGTAATTGTTCAAAGCATACTTCACCACGATTATCTAAATCAGCCCAATCGACAAAAACCCAGTCTTCAGGTAAGCCTTCCATAAACCCAGCTTCATTTCGTCTTGATAAGCAAAATTCTATTAAAGCAGTAATTTTGTCAAAATTATCAACGATAAATGTTAGATCACCTGTGTATAAATAATAATCATAAAAACTCATAATCCAATAAAAGCTATAATCCATAATATGATTAATATGAGTTTTAACCGGTAATTTTCCGAATAATGCGAGGATTGTTCTTTGAACAACAGCTTTATCAAAGAAACTATAATAATTCATTAAATAACTTTGATAAGCATCTCCTGACCATAACCAGCGGTCACGTTTAATCCCATCAATCATAAACTCTTTCGTATTAAGATGTAGTGTATGTAGTGCTACATCATAGATTTTATTAAGTAGTTCATTAGATGATTTAAAGTAACTTTTATTTACTGGTAAATATTCATAAAGTGCCGTTACTTCTGTAACATCAAACTTACTATCAAGAGTAAGATAACGAAAAGCTTTAAGAATGGATGTCGTATAGTTTTCTTTAAGGTCAATATTAATTACATCTATTGTCTCAGCATGCTCGAAATCCACAGCTTCAGGTAAGGACTCACCGTAACAAATTGTCAAGTCTCCATTTCCTTTAATCCCCTTTAGCTTTACATAAGCCAAAATTTCAAGGCCAAAGTCATATACCTTATAGCCATTATAATTAATCAGCTTTGGTTTTAGTTCTTTTTGCGGGAACTTCAGGTTATTAGGAGTTGAATCCTCAGTTACTAAATTACTGCTCGCTGCTTTTTTATAAGCATGATCATTACATGTCACAAGCCAGTTTTCATCAGAGATTATTTCGTTTCCTGAAACATAAATACAAGGTAAACCATGAGCATTATAAACACTAATAACCATTTCATATTTACCAGGATTAAGAACAAGTTCATCCTTGATATTGTAGACATATTGGTCATTTAAAAGGATATTCATCTGACCTTCAGCTTTTATAGAAATCGTATTCTGACTATTTAAGTGAAATTTTCTGATAAACTTTACATTATGATAACAATCATCCATTTTCCAAAATGGTGGTATTGGTATATCTCTTTCATATCGACTTGTCATTAACTTATTGGCATGAATAATCTCAAAATCTGCTGGATACCAAATCCATCTCGCAATGTTTTTCATAGTTTATCCTTCCTGTTTCTTTAAAGGAAATGCTGGTTTTACCTTAAATGCTTCAGCAATTCCCAGTAATTGTTGTTCCGTAATCATTTGTTTTATTTCTAATCCAGCGATTTTTAGATAAATCTCAGCTGCCTTTTCAGCTGTTTCAATTAAGCCAAATGCATCATCTAAACTATTACCACTTCCAAAAACACCGTGCATTGGCCAAATAATAATTCGTGACTGCGTCATTTTTTTTGCGGTTTCAAGACCAATTTCTTTAT
>CALFRW010000095.1 GCA_937919135.1 uncultured Haloplasmataceae bacterium | reverse complement strand
ATACAAGCTTTTTCTTTTTCATCTACTTGGTGTTTTGTTTTCAAGCTAGTTAAGAAACTTTTAATTTGTCGATTTCCATTTTCTAATATTGTTACTTCGCTTGATGTGATAATCGCTTTATAACCAATATTAGTAAAAAACATTTTGTTGTAACTAGGTGAAACAATAAAAAAATGATATAAACCTTCCTGAAACATGCGATCCTCGATTTTTTTAACAAGAGAATTTGTTATTCCCATCCCCTGATAACTATCTAATATCGCAAAACATTTTAATATATTCCGCGACTTAGATGCAGTGGCAATAATTCTCTCATTGTCATAGACCACAATAGAATAGTCAATATCATTATCAAACTGCAACTGGAATTTATTTAGAAAGTTTGCGATTAAACTTCTTTTTTCTTGATTATCTAAATAAATTTCTTCTTCAATATACATATCATACACCTAATTATTTTTTTAATGCTCAATTGCATTATAACCCGAATAATAGGGAAAGTAAACAGCATTTAACGATTTATTTTGCTTTTTAATAAAACGCTTACATTTATTTTTCATTTTAAAAATAAATTATTTTCAACTAGCTACTTTTATTTATGAAAGCGCTTTGCTATAATTAATAAGGATGGTAAAAACTGTGATCAATCAAATAATTAGGAGGCTATAAAATGAAGCAAAAAGTTGCAATAATTTTTACTGGTGGTACAATTTCCATGCGCGTCGATGAAAATACTAAAGCTGCTGTTCCAGCTTTAGGTGGACATGAAATCATCGCTTTTGTAAATGATATAGATAATTTAGCTGATGTTATAATCGATGACTATATATCAATACCATCTCCATATATAACACCAATTATGATGTTAGAACTTTCTAAGCATGTTATGACCTACATTAATCGTGATGATATCTGTGGAGTTGTTATTACACATGGTACCGACACCTTAGAAGAAACAGCTTATTTTCTCGATTTAAAAATAAAAACACCAAAACCAATTATTCTCGTAGGAGCAATGCGAAGTGTTTCTGAACTCGGGTATGATGGACCATCTAACTTAGTAGCTGCGATTAGATGTGCGATGGCTAAGGAAGCTAGAAATAAAGGCGTTATGGTGGTTATGAACGGAGATATAAATGCCAGTAATGAAGTTATGAAAACTCATACAATGGCACTTGATACTTTTAAATCACTAGAATTTGGTCCATTAGGTATTGTTGATGATGATAAAGTATTTTTTTACAGAAATTCAACCCACATCAGTTCCCATATTCCTACGGAGTATATTGAACCTGATGTCCATTTAATCAAAGTAGTATCAGGAATGGATGGGGAACTAATCGAATTTTTAATCGCAAGACAAGTAAAGGGAATTGTAATCGAAGCACTTGGTCGTGGTAATGTTCCACCAATGATGGTACCAAGTATCACTAAAGCGATTGACAGTGGTATCATTGTTGTTTTAGTATCAAGATGTCCAAAAGGACGGGTAGCTGATAGTTATGGTTATCTCGGCGGAAGTAAAAAACTCCGAGAACTCGGAGTCATCTTTGGTGCTAATATAAGTGGACAAAAAGCAAGAATTAAACTAATATTAGCACTAGGATATAATAATAATTATGATTATATTAAAAGCCTTTTTGAAGATGAATATTATAATTAACGATTCTCTTAAAAACTTTCGATTCGAAAGTTTTTATTAGTAATAATAAATATAAAAAAGGAGTTTATTTATAATACTTTTTTCCTATTTTATGCTGAAGTTCAAATTAATTAATCCATTCGACAAAAAGCAACAAAATATCCTATTTTATTATGTCATAATAGAGAAA
>CALFRW010000094.1 GCA_937919135.1 uncultured Haloplasmataceae bacterium | reverse complement strand
TATACAAAGAATAACAATAGATTTAAACTAACAGAGTATTAATCGGAGATGTTAATGATTATATCAAAAAGTATATAGCATTATGCTAAGTTTACATTGTAATTTTTTAAGGAATTTTGTTAAAATATTAGTGGAACTTGTGAAAAAAATAATTAACTTTAAAGTGAGGGATGAACATGTATAAGATAATAAGAAAAGTAAAACTTAATCAAACCATAACACTTATGGATATAGATGCTCCTTTTATCGCAAGAAAGGCTGAACCAGGGCAGTTCATTATTTTAAGAATTGATAAAGATGGGGAACGTATTCCTTTAACTATTGCTGATTTTGATAGAAAAAAAGGGATAGTAACAATAATTTTTCAAGTTGTTGGTGGAACAACACTTGAATTAAACCAAAAAAATGAAGGAGAATATTTGCTCGATTTTGTTGGTCCTTTAGGCACAAAAACTAAAACTGAAGGACTTAAGAAAGTAGCTATTGTTGGAGGTGGCGTTGGTTGCGCAATCGCTTATCCAGTAGCTAAAAAATTACATGAACAAGGTGCAGTGGTACATACGATCATTGGTTTTCGAACAAAAGATTTAGTGATTCTAGAGGCTGAATTTAATGCTGTATCAGATAAATTAATTACCATGACTGATGATGGTAGTTATAACGAAAAGGGACTTGTAACAGATGCATTAAGAAGATTGCTTGATAGTGGAGAAGATTATGATGAAATCATCACTATTGGACCATTAATTATGATGAAATTTGTTTCTGAATTAACAAAACAGTATGGAGTGAAAACAACAGTTAGTATGAATCCTATAATGATCGATGGTACAGGTATGTGTGGTGGATGTAGATTAACTGTAGGTGATAAAACTAAATTTGCTTGTGTAGATGGTCCAGATTTTGATGGACATGAAGTTGATTTTGATGAAGCAATAAAACGTTCAAAAATATATAATACCATAGAAAAAAAAGCACATGAGAAAGCATGTAACCTATTGAAAAAGGAGGTTATATAAATGAAAAGAAATATGTCCTTAGTCAAAAATGAAATGCCTACACAAGACCCTAATGTTCGTAACAAGAATTTCTTTGAAGTTACTTTAGGTTATAGTAGCGAACAAGCGATTGATGAAGCACGGAGATGTCTAGACTGTAAACATAAGCCCTGTATAAGTGGATGCCCAGTCGAAATAAATATTCCTGAATTTATTAGGGAAATTGTTAATGGAAATTTTGAAAATGCTTATGAGTCAATATTAAAATCAAGTACTTTACCAGCAGTCTGCGGTCGTGTTTGTCCGCAAGAATCACAATGTGAAGCAAAATGTGTGCGGGGAATTAAAGGTGAACCTGTCGCCATTGGAAGGTTAGAGCGATTTGTTGCTGATTTTCACAATACTAATAGTAATGTCAAACAAGAAAGACCAAAATCAAATGGGCACAAAGTAGCAGTTATAGGTTCTGGACCATCAGGACTAACTTGTGCTGGAGACTTAGCTAAATTAGGTTATGAAGTTACAATATATGAAGCATTACATTTAGCTGGTGGTGTTCTTGTCTATGGAATACCTGAATTTAGATTACCTAAAGCCATAGTCCAAAAGGAAATTGAGACTTTGATCGATTTAGGTGTTAAAATTGAAACCAACATGGTTATAGGTAAGGTATTATCAGTTGAAGAATTAATGAATGAATGTGGTTTTGAAGCGGTATATATTGGTTCAGGGGCAGGATTACCAAAGTTTATGGGAATACCTGGTGAGAATTTAAATGGTGTTTATTCAGCAAATGAGTTCTTAACAAGAATTAATTTAATGAAATCATATACCCAGGAAGCTAAAACACCTATCTTAAAATCTGAAAAGGTAGCTGTAGTAGGGGGCGGAAACGTTGCAATGGATGCTGCTAGATGTGCTAAGAGGCTTGGAGCTAAAGAAGTTTATATTGTTTACCGTCGTTCTGAAGCAGAACTTCCTGCAAGGTTAGAAGAAGTGGAACACGCTAAAGAAGAAGGTATTATCTTTAAATTACTAACAAATCCTGTAGAAATATTAGCTGATGAAAACTTTTTTGTTACAGGAATTAAATGCATAGAGATGGAACTAAGTGAAAAAGATGAATCGGGACGGAGAAAACCAGTTGCTAAAGCTGATTCTGAATTTATTATTGATGTAGATTCAGTGATAATGTCTATTGGGACCTCACCTAACCCTTTAATTAAGTCAACAACAGAAGGCCTAGATACTCACAAATGGGGAGGTATCATCGTAAATGAAGATACTGGTGAAACATCTCGTAAAGGTGTGTATGCTGGCGGAGATGTTGTGACTGGGGCCGCAACTGTAATTCTTGCTATGGGTGCAGGTAAAAAAGCTGCTAAGGCTATTGATGAATATATTTCTGGTAAATAAATATATTATTAGATAAAAAGGTACTGCTAAAGCAGTACCTTTTTGATATAATTTAATAAATGAAATAAAAAAAATATTGGAGTTGATGAAATGAATTTTCGAAATGCAACATTAACTGATATCCCAGACGTGTCAAAACTACAAAGTTTATATCATGTATCAACAATAAGTGAAGAAGATAAGCCTGATGGATTTGTGACAACATTATTTACCGAACAACAATTTGAAGAACTCATTAAAAAAGAAGGGGGACTGGCGATTGCATGTGATGGTAATAAGATTATTGGTTATGCAATGGCAGCTTCATGGAAATATTGGTCACAGTGGCCACTATTTCAATATATGATTAAGGATTTACCGAACACAAAATATTTAGGTAAAACTTTGTCTATAAACAATTCTTACCAATATGGTCCTATTTGTATTCATAAAGATTATCGGGGAACAGATGTGTTACCAAATCTTTTTGAGTTTTCACGCCGACAAATGGCAAAACGCTATCAGATCCTAATAACATTCATAAATAAGATTAATGGTAGGTCGTACAAGGCTCATACAAACAAACTAGGTCTTGAACTCATAAAAACATTTGAGTTTAATAATAATCAATATTATGAATTAGGTTATGATACATCTAAGAAAACCCTTAATCAGACATTATATCCGTTAAACTCTTAAGGAGATGTATATGAAAAAAAAGGAGGCGTATGTCACAGTAATCGGAGGAGTGAATATTGATGTTATCGGAATTCCTAATAACGATTTAATATTACAGGATTCAAATCCGGGAATAGTTAAAATTGCTTTAGGGGGTGTGGGAAGAAATATCGCAGAAAATCTTGTAAAATTAGGTGTGGATACGAAACTTATCAGTGCCATAGGTGACGATATCTATGGGCAAAAGGTATTAAATGAGGCGAGATTACAGGGGATAAATATGCAAGATTCTCTAATATTAAAAAGGCACCCTACATCAATTTATCTGGCGGTTTTAGATGAAAATAGAGATATGAAAGTGGCTATATCTCATATGGATATTTTCGACAAACTTGATATAGATTTTATTAAAAACAAAAACTCTTTAATAAAAAAAACACAGGTTTGCGTCATAGATACAAATATTCCCAAGGATGTAATTGAATATGTTTTGGTTAATAATAAGGAAACAGATTTTTTTCTTGATACAGTGTCTACAATTAAGTCTTTGAAGATAAAAGACTTAATTGGCTATTTTCATACAATAAAACCTAATAAAATAGAAGCTGAAATGCTTTCAGGGATAAAAATAAATAGTGAAAAAGATTTGGAAACTTGTGCGGAGTATTTCTTAAATAAGGGTGTAAAAAGAACTTTTATTAGCCTGGGAGCAAAAGGGGTATATTATAGTGATGGTGTTAATAAAAAACATTTATTTGCCCATGAAGTAAGTCTTGTTAATTCCACAGGTGCAGGAGATGCCTTTATGGCAGCTTTAGTATATTGTTTTAATAAGGGTTATGATATAGACTATAGTGCTAGATTTGCCATGGCTGCTTCTGGATTAACTCTGACACATGAGGATACGATTAATCCAAATATGTCAGTTAAAAATGTTATCAATTTTATGGATAATAAGGAGGTTTTATAATGTTGACAACTAATCTCGATATAAATAAAGAAGTTAAAGACGCTCTAGATGCTGGAAGGCCTGTCGTAGCTTTAGAATCGACGATTATTTCTCATGGTATGCCTTATCCTAAAAATGTTGAAACAGCTTTTAATGTTGAAAAGATAATTAGAGATAACGGTGCAGTACCTGCCACCATTGCAATTATTCAAGGACGGTTAAAAGTTGGTCTAACAAAAGCCGAAATTGAATATTTAGGTCAAAGTAAAGCTGTAATTAAAACAAGTAGAAGAGACATTCCTTTCATCGTGGCTAAAAAA
>CALFRW010000093.1 GCA_937919135.1 uncultured Haloplasmataceae bacterium | reverse complement strand
ATAGAAGGATAATACTTATGAAAATTATTGAGTTGTTACTTAAAATAAAACCAAGAGTTGATATCTTTTATCATAGGGATACAAAAAAATTTGACTATCAACCCATTTCTGATATTCAGCTGAAAATTATAAAACAAAAAGGACTAGAAGAATCTTGTAAGTTACTTGAGAAAACAGATGATAACAATATCCGCTTACCAAGATACGAAGATATACATCATAATGATATTATGAGAGAATTTGTTAAAGAATTTGTTGATGAAAAGGATACACGTAAATGTTTGTTTGGTATTTTAAGTAGAAGGGATTATATTGATGATTTTATCCAAGCATTAAAAGATTTCGATTTATATGAGCTGTTTGAGGATGTGTATTCTGAATATTATGGTAATATTTTTAATGATTGGCTTCTTTATAATAAAATTGAATTATGAGATATTATTAAGTAGGAATCCCCTACTTTTTTTGTGCACCAATATTTATAAAAATAAGCAATAATTATATTATTTACTTCTAATAAGTAATATTATATAATTAGATTATTACATAGGCATATGATAAAACTTATGTATATAATACAAAATTATAGATTGTTTCCAAAATATTAATAATAAATAAGGTGAATAGGCATGGAAAAATATGAAGCGATTTTAATTGAACGCTTTAGTAAGGACTCACTACTTGCACTTGCTACGGTTGATGATAAAGGAATACCGTGGGTTAGAACTATTGATGCTATATACTACAAAGGGTGTTTCTATACAATTACTTATTCTTTATCTAAGAAAATGAAACATATTGAAAATAATCATCACGTTGCAATAAGTGGTGAATGGTTTTCTGGTCATGGTACTGGGGAGAGTTTAGGACATATTAAACTAAAAAAGAATGAAGCAATCGCAAATAAATTAAGAGCGGCTTTTGCAGCTTGGTATGATAACGGTCATACTAACGAAGATGATCCAAACACAATTATTTTAAAAATTACATTAAACGATGGAATTCTCTATGATAAAGGTACAAAATACGAATTTATCTGTAATTGATAATAAAAACCACTAAATATTAATGGAGCGATTATGAAAATGTTTAAAAAGCGTAATATGATTGAGATTAGCTTAATATTTTGGAGTTTCATAAATTTTTTGACGTTCTTTTTGATTATATAGGTAAAGGTGAGGTACCTGTATAATTTGCTTGTAAAAACTGTATAACTTTGAATCAGTGGTATATTGATATAGGAGTGGTTTTAAATTTTATTATTAATTTTATAATTTCAATAACATTCATGATTATTCTAAGCGACTACAAGTGAAATCTTTATAGGAGGTAGTCTTATGAATTTATGTCCATATTGTAATGGTAAAATGATCGAAGGATATATACCCTTTAATACACCATTATGCTTAAATTGGAAAAGTATTAATAATAAAAAAGATAAAATTCGCGTTTCAGATTCAGTAAAAATAATCAAAATAAATAAAATCTCTAAAGTATTTTATTGTGAACAGTGTGAAGTCATGATTAAACATATTAAGAGATAAGAAAAAAAAGTTTTTCAGTAAGAACAATGATGCAAATATGTATTAAAGGTAGTTGTGAAGCAGTCAAACTTTATCAAAAAGCTTTTAATGCAAAACTTATCAGTGAATATAAAAATGAAGATGGAAGTTACATTCATGCTGAATTAGATTTGCTAATTCAGGGAGTAATGAAAAGAATCACCTGATAATACAATGCAATTTTGCTTTCACTTTAAAGATCATGAAATAGAAACTGTTATCAATGCCTAAATACTTAGGCGCTAAAACTTTTAACACCAATTATGTTTTAAGCGGTGTTCATATCAATATTATATCTTAGAACTATTTTTGATTTATTTATGTTTTTTAAAGAACTTAGAGTCTTTTAAATTTATTACTTTTCTTTAAAACGGGCGCAAATGGGCGCAAACGGGCGCAAATTTAAAATTTATATTGATATTTAAGATACTAAAGAATATAATATAGATGGGTGATAAAAAATGAAATATATTGAAAGTGATATTATAGAATTAAAAGAAGTCTTAACTGAGGATTTAAAAAAGGAGATTGTGGCATTTGCCAATACTAACGGCGGTACAATTTATATTGGAATAAAAGATGATGGAACAATTGTCGGAGTCGACAATCCCATAAAAATTATGGAGTCTATTAGTTCTATGATTCATGATTCTATCAGTCCAGATTTAACAATGTTAATTTCTGTTACTCAAATTGCGGAAGATGATTTAGACATAATATGTATTAAAGTTGGTAAAGGAATTAATAAGCCTTATTATATTGTTGCAAAGGGGTTAAAACCTAGCGGTGTTTATATTAGAAGTGGCGTCACTTCAATTCCTTCATCGGAAACTGCTATAAGGAAAATGATTGTTGAACATAATGTATATTTATTTGAAAGTGAACTTACCATGCAACCAGATATAACATTCGAATATGCAAGTAAGTATTTTTTAAAGAAATCAATTAATTTTAATCAAGAAAACCAACAAACCTTAGGGTTAATTACAAAAGATGGATGCTATACAAATTTGGGTTTAATCTTATCTGATCAATCTCCATATGTAGTAAAAATTGCAGTATATCAAGATGAAACATCATTACAATTTAAAACAAGAAAAGAATTCCAAGGTTCTATTCTTAAAATAGTAGATGATGTATTTGATTATTTTGATATAATTAATCAAAAAAATTCAAAAATCATCGGATATGAAAGAATAGATCAATATGATTATCCTCAATATGCATTGAGGGAAGCTTTTTTAAACGCTTTAGTACATAGAGATTATTCATATCTTGGTCCTACTACTATCGATGCTTATTCAAATCGAATTGAAATTATATCTCTGGGTGGCATTGCATCTGGTTTAAATTTGGAGGATATATTACGAGGCATATCAGAAACAAGAAATCCAAAATTAGCAAATGTTTTTTATAGATTAAGTTTAATCGAAGCTTATGGTACTGGATTAAAAAGAATATATGATAGTTATTCAAACTACCCAATAAAACCAAAAATAACACCTACTTCAAATACATTTACAGTAACCCTTTATAACACTAATGATATTAAAAGTTTCCCAACTGAAAAGCAAAAGATACTAGATTATATTAAAAACTATGGTTCAATTACAAGAGCTGAAGTTGAACAACTTATTAGTGTTAAAAAAACAACAGCATTAATCCTATTAAATGAACTAATAGAAGACAACTTAATTGAACTAACAGATGATACAAAAAGAGCAAGATATTTTATAAAAAGATAAGAAAATAATAATTCTGACAACCGTTATTACGAATTAAATTACTTCGATATATAAAAAGCAGTGTTTCATTTTAACTTTCATTTAGCAAAAACCACATGATATCAAAAAAACAACTTGTAGCCCCCCCACTACCAACGATATAATTAGTAATTGGTGTTGAGGGGCCTTTTCATAATGACCCCTAATAAGAATGGGTAACCACACGCACCTTAAATGATAAGTAAGCTATGTCCGATTTTTTTATTTTATATATACAACTGAAATTAATCTTTTATAACAAATAATTAACATAGATTCATAACTTCAACAAATGGATTTAATTCCTCGTCTAGCCTTCTAAATTTAGAATTAATTATGGTTGATAAATCCAATTTATTATCAATTATATGAAAAATCTCTGCTACTGTAATAATAATCAACTTTAATTTCTTGCCAATTAATAAATGTTTGATTGTATCAGGAGATACTACTGAGTATGAAATGAATACACCTCTAGCAAAACTTCGTTCATCTAATTTATTATGGAATAATAATAAATCATCGTACTCAATTTTCTTTTCTTTATATTTTGCTTCAATAAGATAAGTATTACCGTTCATAACAAAACTTCCATCAATCTGTTCATGTATTTCATTTACTACAAAGCTAGGTCTCGGATCTAGGTTATATTCAGACAATAAAAGCTTTAGAAATTTTTCAAATTCATATCCCCTTTTTTGTCTATTCATTATGTTTGTTAAAGCGATTAGGCTTTCTTTTAATTGGTCATATTTAGGAAGTACTTTAGGTATTATAGTATTATTTTTTATAATACCTTTTTTAATTCTACCAGATAATTTATTTGCAATTTCAGTACATTTAGTAAAATCAGTATCAGGTTTTTTTCTCATAACATCTTGCTTATATCTTAGTAAATGAAGTAATACATTTCCACATTCCTTAGGTGAAGATTTATCGAAATAACATCTTAATCTCTTAGCTTTAGAAGAACCATAATCTGCATAATCATTAGAGTAAATATCTACATTTACTACATTCCATAGAAATTTTTGAAATGAGTTATTACTAAAATCTAATACATAACCCCCTCCCATTTCTAATACTCTTTCTATTACAGCCATATCAACATAATCAATTATCATAAATATCACCATCCTAATAATTTAATATTATTATTTTGAAAATTTTTGTATAAATATATGATTTCCTGTGTGGCTATCTTTTGTTTTGAAATTATTTGTTTGAGTCATATTGGGATTTATCATCCGCAGCTAAAAACAGATTGTTTTGTGAATCTGGGACATATTCAAATATTTTATCTTCAAGTTCTATAAACGATGTAGAACCACCAATACCAAAATACTTTTCAAAAAAAATCTTCAGCTTATCGATAACTTTTTGTTTTTTCTTATCCCTGCCGCTACCACTGAATCTTGAAACAGGTGGCATAATCTTATCAATATCTGTTCCAGCAGTTTTAATTTCACCATCACGGAATGCATTTTCAAGAAATTTACGGGTATCAACTGGTTTCAATTTTTCTTCTGCGATAAGCTTCTTTAGTTCCTGCTCTCGTTTTTCCACAACATAATCGTGCCACTTTGTCACAACATCATCACTATCATTGATGCTAGCAATAAAGGTTTCGATAAGCTGTTTCTTGCTGCGAAGTTCTGGGCTTGCATCAATTGCTTTCTTAATTGTAATAAGAACCTCTTTATCTTCACAATGGGCATCATGGTACTTCTTTACAAGCATCAAAATGTAATCGATGTTAATCTCAATTTGCTTAATTAGTTCCACTTCAAACACTATATCATCTATAATATCAGCACTTTCACCAACTTTTCGCTTTCGTCTCCATTCTTCACGTAAGTCCTGATATCTACCTAAATAATCTTGTAAATCCCGTTCTGTTATTAATTCTTTGCCTTTGAATTCATCAAAGGAAGTTAATATATTTCTGATGCGAAGAATTGCGCCAAATAGTGAAATAAAGTCCTTTTGATTTTGTTCACCTATAATTCGGGGTTCTGTAAGCGGAAACTTGTTGCTTAATTCTTCCATCATATCTACATATCCTGGTTTTGGTTTATCATCTACTGAGACAAAACCATAGTAGTAATCTTTGAAGCTCTTCAGTAAAACTATACCACCTGCATCTTTATCACCAAATAGTGAAATAGCACTATCAACACGCTTTTGTAAGTTTCGGAAGCACACAATGTTACCAAAAGTTTTAATCGAATTTAAAATACGATTAGTTCGCGAAAATGCCTGAATCAATCCATGCATCTTTAAGTTTTTATCAACCCATAAAGTATTCAATGTTGTAGCATCAAAACCTGTAAGAAACATATTGACTACAATAAGCAAATCCAACTCTTTGTTCTTCATCCGTAGAGAAACATCTTTATAGTAGTTTTGAAATTTATCACTGGATGTATCATAATTTGTCTGAAATATCTCATTATAATCACGTATCGCTACCTCAAGAAATTCACGAGAATTCTTATCAAGACCAGATGTATCCTCAGAATTCTCTTCATCAAGTATTCCATCCGACTCTTCCTCATTTGCACCATAACTAAAAATTGTAGCTACACGGAGTTTCTTAGTAAGATCAAGAGACATTTGTTTTTTAAATTCTTGGTAATATAACTTCGCCATTTGCACAGAGGCTACAGTAAAAATTGAATTAAATCCACTAACACGTTGTTTCCTTTTGATCTCTTCTACAGCACCTCTTTCAGCAGAAGCTACTTTTGAAATATTCGTAAGTGAATTAAAAATATAACTCTTATCACCACGATAGGTTTTCTGATCAAAATGTTCGAGAATATATTTTGTGATTAGAGTAATTCGCTTTGGTGCCATCATTGCTTTTTCACGGTCAATATCAAAAACTTGTTCATCATCGATATCTTCATTGGTGTCCATCGTTTTGATGTAATCAACACGGAAAGGAAGAACATTATTATCATTAATTGCATCCACAATCGTATAGGTATGAAGCTCGTCACCGAAGGTCTGCCCTGTAGTAAAGAATTGGGAATTTCTTACCGTGCCTGCATTAGCTGGAAAAATTGGTGTTCCAGTAAATCCAAACAGGTGATGCTTTTTAAAACTTTTTACAATCGCTTTATGCATATCACCAAATTGACTACGGTGACATTCATCAAAGATAATTACAACGTGTTTATTAAACACCTCATGTCCCTTATTTCTTTTTATAAAAATTGCTAACTTTTGTATGGTAGTAATAATTATGTGAGCATTTGAGTTTTCAAGTTGTCTCTTCAAAACAGCGGTAGATGTATTACTATTAGCAGCACCTTTTTCGAAACGGTCATATTCCTTCATTGTCTGATAATCCAAATCTTTACGATCTACCACAAACAACACTTTATCAATATATGGCAAAAGTGATGCCTGTCTTGCCGCTTTAAAAGAAGTCAGCGTCTTCCCAGAACCTGTTGTATGCCAGATATAACCACCACCAGCGATACTACCATATTTTTTATAGTTGTTGGCAATCTCTATACGGTTTATAATTCGTTCTGTTGCGGTAATTTGATATGGACGCATAACCATAAGCATATTTTCTGATGTAAAAATACAATATTTTATCAAAATATTTAGTATAGTATGTCTAGCAAAAAATGTTTTTGTAAAGTCAATTAAATCTGGAATCACACGGTTATTTCCATCTGCCCAAAAGGAAGTAAATTCAAAACTATTACTTGTTTTTTCCTTCCTTATTTTACCAGTACGCGCATCCTTGATGGCATTATAACGAGTACTGTTAGAATAATACTTGGTATTTGTACCATTAGAAATAACGAAAATCTGCACATACTCAAAAAGGCCACTCCCTGCCCAAAAAGAATCACGCTGATAACGGTTAATCTGATTAAAGGCTTCACGAATTGGAACACCTCTTCGTTTAAGTTCAATATGAACTAAAGGTAGACCATTAACAAGTACTGTAACATCATAACGGTTTTCATATTTAGCGCCATCAGCAATACCAATTGCATACTGATTAATTACTTGCAAACTATTATTGTGAATATTCTTTTTATCAACTAACATAATATTTTTAGAAGAACCATCATCCCGCTTTAATACCTGGACATAATCCTCCTGTACTTTACGAGTTTTCTCAGCAATATGTTCATTAGGATTACTAACAGCATTAAAAAAGAACTGTTCCCACTCCGTATCAGAAAACTGATAATTATTTAATTCCTCTAATTTTCTACGGAGATTACCAATAATTTCCTTTTCAGTACCTATCTTTAGATACTCATAACCCTGTTCACAAAGTAAGCGAATAAATTCCTTTTCTAGTGCTGCTTCACTTTGATAACTGTCAGAACGTGCCTTAACAGGCTCATATTCTGTTACTACCGTATTTTCATTTGTTTGTGCAACAATATTAAAATAAGGCATAACATTTACCCCCTTTTCTAAGAAAGTTCTTTAAAAGTCAATAATTTATCACGATAATATTCATATTGTTTTTTACGGGCTTC
>CALFRW010000092.1 GCA_937919135.1 uncultured Haloplasmataceae bacterium | reverse complement strand
AAAAACTAGAATCAACAGCAAAAGCCCTTTACAATGAATGGTTTGTTAATTTTAATTTTCCAGATGAAAATGGATTGCCATACAAAGATAATGGTGGAGAGTTTGTCGAGAGTGAATTAGGAGAAATTCCAGTAAGTTGGATGATAGATAAATTTAGTACAATAATTAATATAACTAGTGGTAAAAGTATTAAAGATAAGAATATGAGTCAAAATAGCGAATATTGTTATAAATTAATTGGCGCAAGTAAAGTAATTGCCTATACTAAGGATTTTAACATTGAAGACAAAATTTTAATAATTGGAAGGGTCGGTACTCTTGGTATAGTGCAGCGTTCCAATGAGCGAGTATGGGTATCTGATAATACTTTAATTATAAGAAGTGTTTTTTATGAATATGTAAATAATATTTTACATCATATTGATTATAGAAATCTTAATCGAGGATCTACGCAACCGCTAATAACTCAAAGTGATATAAAGCAAATAAATGTAATTATTCCTCCAGAAGAACTACTTTTAAAATTTGAGGGTTTTGTATCAACACTGTTAGATTATTGTGATAAAAATAATAAGGAAAATGAAGTATTTCAAAATCTACGTAACCTTCTCCTAAACAAACTCATGTCAGGAAAAATAGATGTAGATGATCTTGATATTAATTGGGATAAATTAGATAAAGTTTTAAAAGAAGTTGAATAAATACGTATAAATTGGGCTATTAATATCATTTAATAGTCTTTTTTGTTGGAAAATTTGGAAATTAATTATATAATAAAAGTATATTTATACTTTTGGTAATAAAAGGGAGTTTTTATTATGAATTTTTATGAAAAGTTTAATGAGGGGAATTTTGAAGAAGTCATAATAGAATTATTAAAAGAGCAAGGTTATAAATATATTCATGGTTCTGAAATACATCGACAAGTAACTGATACGATATTACTTGATGATTTATTTCAGTCTTTGTATGTGGTTAATAAGGGAAACAATATAACTGAAGAAGAAATTAATGAAATAATAAAAAAACTTACTTCATTTAATACAACTAATATATATGAGATAAATAAGTTTATTTATAATATATTGTTAAAAGGTATTAAGGTAGAAAGAAATAATGAAGTTGATAATGATTTTATCGCTAAAATTATTGATTTTGATAATATTGAAAATAATCTTTTTAAAGTTGTTAATCAATATGAATTAAAAGACTTTGATCAATTAAGAATTCCAGATGTCGTTGTATTTATTAATGGGTTACCGCTTGTTGTATTTGAATTAAAGAATGTGAGTAATGAAAATACAACAATCTATAACGCTTATGAGCAATTAACTAATCGTTATAAGCGGGATATACCATCACTATTTTATTATAATGCATTTGTTGTTGTTAGTGATGGTTCTAATAATCGCTATGGATCTTTCTTTGCTCCCTTTGAACAATTTTATGCCTGGCGATTAATTGAAGGTAAACCAGAAGAAAAAGAAAATGATGGGATTTATACTTTATATACGTTGATAAAAGGGTTGTTTGATAAAGAACGTTTATTAGATGTAATTAAAAACTTTATTTTATTTCCCGATAAAACTAATTCAGATACTAAGATTGTTGCTAGGTATCCTCAATACTATGGAACAAAGAAGCTAACTGATAATATTATTAAACATATAAAACCAAATGGTGATGGTAAGGGTGGAACGTATTTTGGTGCAACTGGATGCGGTAAGTCTTATACTATGGTCTTTTTAGCACATTCATTAATGACAAATAAAAAGCTTAAGAATCCAACATTAGTTTTCATTACTGATCGTAATGACCTTGATGAGCAGCTCTCTCAGCTATTTTTAAACGCTAAAGGTTTTATTGGAGATAGTTATGTGAAACAAATCGAGAGTAGAGAAAACCTTAAAGATGAACTTAATAATCGGCGTAGTGGAGGGGTGTTTTTAACAACTATTCAAAAATTTACTGAAGCGTTAGATATCTTAAGTGATCGAGATAATATTATTTGTATTTCTGATGAAGCGCACCGGTCACAAACAAATCTTGATATGTCTTATAAAACAGTTCAAGAAGATAATGTTGATAAAATGATACAAAAATATGGTTTTGCGAAATACTTGCGAGATAGTTTTCCAAATGCGACATATGTTGGATTTACTGGTACACCAATCGATGCAACGCTTGAAGTATTTGGTGAAGTTGTTGATTCATATGACATGATTGAATCAGTTAAAGATGGCTTAACAGTTAGTATTACTTATGAAGGAAGAGCAAGTAAGGTTTTATTAGATCATAAAAAAGTCCAGGAAATTGAAGATTATTATGAAGAATGTGTAGCTGAAGGAGCTAATGAATATCAAATAGAAGAAAGTCAAAAGAACGTTTCATCAATGGAAGTTATTATTGGCGATAATGATCGTATAAAAGACGTTGCCCAAGACTTTATTGAACATTATGAGAAGAGAGTTAATGAGGGAGCTACAATTAAAGGTAAAGCGATGTTTGTTTGTATGAACCGTAAAATTGCTTTTAAATTGTATAAAGAGATAATTAAGTTACGTCCTGAATGGAATAAAAAACAAACTTATGATAAAGCGTTTCCACCAAAAGAGTTAAATAAGAATATATTTAAAGAATTAAAACCAGTAGAAAAAGTTAAACTCGTTATTACAAGAAACCAAGATGATGAAAGAGATTTGCATAATATAGCGGGAACAAAAGAATATCGTAAGCAATTAGCAACATTATTTAAAAATCCAGATTCTAATTTCAAAATAGCGATTATCGTTGATATGTGGTTAACTGGTTTTGATGTACCGAGTCTTGATACGATGTATATAGACAAACCACTTCAAAAACATACATTAATTCAAACGATTTCTCGGGTTAATAGAAAGTTTGAAGATAAAAAAGAAGGTTTAGTTGTTGATTATATTGGAATAAAATCAAAATTAAATGAAGCATTAAATATGTTCACTAATTTTAATCGTGAAGTCTTTAAAGATGTAGAAGTAGCGATTAATCTCGTTAAAGATCAATTAGATATCTTAAACCGTATGTTTCATAAGTTTGATGCATCTGGCTTTTATAGTAATAATGGGGTATTAAGACTAGAAACTCTTAATAAAGGTGTAGAATATGCACAGCTTACTAAAGAGTTTGAAAGACGATTTATGGATAATTCTAAGCTATTAAAGAGTGCATACAATCTATGTATTAATGCTGATGGATTAAGTTTATCTGAAAAACAACAAATTCATTTTTATACCTCAGTACGATCAGTTATTTATAAGATGATACATGGTAATGCTCCATCACCAATAGAAATAAACGAAAAGGTAAGAGCAATGCTAGAAGAGGCAATAAAGAGTCAAGGTGTTGAACAGATTTATGTAAATAAACAAAATGTTGATGAGAATATTATTAATTTATTAAGTAAAGCAAACTTAGAAAAGGTAAATAAATTTCCCTATCCTAATACAAAAGTAAAAATATTAGAAAGATTATTAAAACAAGTTATTAATGGATATCGTAAAGTTAATAAAATTCAGAGTTTAAAATTCTCTGAAAGATTAGAACAACTTATTAAAAAATATGAAGCACGTCATAGCTCTGATGAAATAGAAGAAATTATCGAAGATATGCGTGACCTAGCAAATGAAATTATGGATGATTATAATTCATTTAAAGATGTAGGATTAAGTTTTCAAGAAAAAGCCTTCTATGATATTTTAAGAGAAAGTAAATCAGCTAAAGAGCTAATGAAAGATGAAGTTTTAAAACAAATTGCGGCTGAAATATTAGATATTGTTAAAAACAATACCAAATATGTTGATTGGCATAAGCGGGAAGATATTAAAGCAGAAATGCGGATGAATATTAGAGTCTTATTAGATAAGTATGGATATCCACCTGATGCTGAGGAATATGCGATTAAGAATGTGATTGAACAGGTGGAGAATTTTAAACATTATAATTTGAAAAGGGATAAAATATTTGTTTAAATTCTATCCATATATAAAAATTTCGTTTAATTGTAATTGTTGGAAAAAATAGTGCTAGATTAGATATGCTAAATAAGGTGGTGAATGAGAAAAATTAATTGATATCTTATCTTAATTTTTTATATAATACAATTAATTTAAAACTTATAAATTAATAATTTTTAAAAATAGCTATAAGGAGTGTAAAATATGAGTAGAAAAAGCAGATACGATAATCAGAAAAGTAAAGAGTTACTAGCAGCGATAGTTTTAGTTATTATTTTTATTATTGCTTTTTACAAGTATATCCTGATTGTATTAGGAACACTTGTGATTGCATGGTTGTTATATGTTACTATAAAATACTGGATATTAAAAAGAAACTATCAAAAAATGCAATATTATATTGATACCCAAATACCTTTTAAAAAGATTTATAGAAAGAAAGGTAAAAGATTTGAAATTGATTGTTATGAAATATTGAAAACGGAACTAAAAGAGTGCAAAATATTAACTAACTTAATTATTCCAAGATTAAATGCTGTTAATGAATTTGCAGAAATAGACTTAATTGTATTTTATAATACAGGTATATATGTTCTAGAATTAAAAGATTATAAAGGTTACGTATATGGTAAAAAAGAGAACTATAAATGGAGTGTGGGTTATTCGGTTGGTTCAAAGAAAAATAATAGGGAAACTAAAGTTTATGAGTTTCAAAATCCTATAAAACAAAATGAAGGACATATTAGTGATCTAAACAGAATCAAATCATATGACTATAAAAATTATGTTATTTTTTCTAAAACCATGGATTTTAATAGTTATATACCAAATGTTCTGACAATAGATAAGTTTATCGAAATAATTAAATCAAATAAAACTCTACCTCAAAGTGATTTAATTGAGAGAGAAAGTATTTACGAATTGCTTAGGAAGTATGATTTAGGTAATGATGACAATATCAAAAATCAACATATTATGCGACAACAATATAATAACAAGAAATATAATAATTAGTTAAATTCGCTAGGTTTTTAGGGGGAGATAATAATGTATTTAAAAGAAGCAGACATAGTTATTAAAAGTGCATCTATTGATGATGCCAAGCTATTATGCAAATGGTGGAATGACGGTAAAGTAATGGAACATGCGGGCTTCCCTAATGGCCTTGGAACTACTATAGATAAAATTATCGATCAATTAAAAAGTGATTCAAAAGAAAGATTAATAATTGAATATCAAGATATGCCTATTGGAGAAATGTCTTTTAATAAAGTTTCAGTTAGTATCGCAGAACTGGGTATTAAGATCTGTAATTTTTCTGAACATGGAAAAGGAATTGGCACCCGTTGTTTAAGATTATTAATTAGTTATTTATTTAGAAATTTAAATTTCACTAAAATAGTTTTGGACACTAATCTGAATAACACAAGAGCTCAACATGTATACGAAAAAATAGGGTTTAAAAAAGTAAAAATAAATTACGATTCTTGGATAGATCAACTTGGAAGACTACAATCCTCAGTAGATTATGAGTTATTCAAGCGAGATTTCATTTGTTAATCTTAAATACCGTTAGTTCAGTTTAACCTGATACTGACGGTTTTTTTCAACAATAATTATCACGACTATATGTATTTGAATTTACAAATTCCGTCATAAAAGTGACTTGTTAATGACTAACCTTTTTTAGTAAGTCTGATAAGTAAATATCCCGGATTATTTAATTTCTACTGAGTAATGTTCGCGCTAAAAGGAAATCAATAGTTTATTCTTTTGTTGAACTAAAAAATCGACAAGAAGTCGATTTTTTACATAATTACTCTTCGCAAATTTTTATGCAATAATCTATAAATTCGTTTAAGTTGGTATACTGTTTGAATTGCTTAATTTTAATTGAGAAATATTTGATTTGTTCGATATCCAATTCATTTCTATTTATCGGAAAAATTGTTATGTAGTCTTTTTTTTATTTATTTTAATATTACATTTACTCATTACATCCTCTAGGTTATTAATATTATATATTGGTATAATATATTTAGATAACCAGTGATCCTTAAACATTTTTTTAGTTA
>CALFRW010000091.1 GCA_937919135.1 uncultured Haloplasmataceae bacterium | reverse complement strand
TAAAACTAGTACTTTTTTCTAAGGATATGTGATATAATGTAGAAAATTAAAGGAGAAAAGAAGTGAAAAAATTTCTATTAATTCTAATTATTATTTTTTTAGGGCTTTGGAACTATAAATTTATTATTTTTGATGAGGGGATTCGTTTTATTAATTTTGATTCAGCAAATGATGATTCATCAACACTTGTATCACAAATTTCTTTATTAAAGAATTTAAACAAAATCTATTATTATGATAATCCAGTTGAAAAAGATTATTTGATGATAATAGATTCTGATACTGAAGGAATTATGGTAGAAAAGGCTACAAAACAAGATATAGATGCTTTTAATCTTGCGGGTATTTTTGTTGATAATTTAACCCCCAAAAAAGTAAATGTCATACCATTATGGATTTATGGTGTGGGAATTCTCGTAATTATTTTCTTTCCAACTAAGAAACGAAAATAAGATATATTTAACAAATAAGAAAGGAAAAGTATGGATTATCATACAGGATAAAAATGAGAAAAGAAGCAACTTTACAAAAATGGAAAGAGTTATATGATTTAACATTAAAAATCAAGGCGATTGAACCTTGGAAGTATTTAGCGGATACAGATATTATTCAAATTGAGCTCCCAACAGAAAAAGAACCCTGCTTTATCTGCGTTATAGGTAATAATGAAGAGACTTATGGAGTAATTACTTATAATGGATATAGGTCATTTAATAGCTATATAGAATTGTCAGATGCCTTGGAGATGGGGATACCATCTTTATATGCAATGTATGAACAAGACAATTTAACTTGTTATTTTGGTGATCGTAAAGAGGTATCACCTCGACAATATAAGATAATTAGTCAATTAGGTCTCAATTTTAGAGGGAAAAATCAGTGGCCATATTTTTTATCATGTAAACCTTTATATACCCCATATTTAATTGATAGATCAGAAGTTGATTTATTGATAAACGTTTATCGCGAATTTATTCCTTTATTAAAAAAAATTATTGCGCAAGAAATAAGGGCAGATTTTTATCGCAATGAAACAGTTGTGAGGTTTTATGATAAAGAAGCTAAAACATGGAAAAATGAAGTTAGAGGACTTAAATACTCTCCTAAATCTTATCTATCCTTAAAAATCGAGGAAAAACATCCAATTATGGATCAAATAAGATCATTAGCGACAAATAATATCGTTGTTGAAATTGATATGAATTATTTTAATACTGAAATTGATGGCAAAGCTGATGGATATGATCGGCCAATAAACCCCAAATTTCTAATTTTATTGGATAAAAGTTCCGGTATGGTTATTAAGCAAGAGATGATTAATCCAAAAAAGAAAGAAGAAGAAGTTATTACTGATTTATTATTTCAATTTATCGGAAACTATGGACGACCAAAAGCAATTCATTTTAGATTACCTGTTTTTGGTTACCTACTTGAAGACTTTTGTTTAAAAATCGGAGTACCATTAATCCATAAGCAGAAGTTACCAGCAAGCGATGAGTTTTTTGAAGATTTTTCAACATTCTTTAAAAAATAAATTTATATATATATAGGGAATCGTCTTTGATTCCCTATATATTTTATTATAATAAAAATTTGTGAAATATTATGCAAAAAAAGATTGTATATTTAACTTTTATTGATTATAATAAGATAAATATATCTTTTTTATAAGAAAATTTTTAATAATTGGAGGGTTTTGTGGTGAAGAAAATTTTGTTAATCTTTAGCGTTATTTTTGCCTTTATATTAATTGCTGCCTGTGATAAGGTTGATGAATCAACAACAGAAAAAGTTAACCATGTAAATTTGTCTAAGGAAATGTTGTTAAATAATATTGAGGAAGAAGACACCGAAGTAGTGACTGCAGCTGTGCTAAAATTAAATAATCTAGGTGATTTAACAATAACGAATCCTAATCCACTATTGGGATTATTAATTGTAAAAGATTCTGACAATAAAACTGGTGTTTGGTCATTATTTGAGAACAAATTAATAATACCTTTAAGTGATAAGTATGACATTTCTTTGATTGATGACTCAATATTTGGAGCATATATTGAATTATATAATTTTGCAGAAGAAAAAACAGCTATCTATGACATTTGGGGTAATGTCGTATTAGAAGAAGATAATTATTTGTATGAAGATGTTTATGGGAGCAAAATGATAAATGTTGATGGGCCTGTATTTTATGAGCATGTAAAAAGCTTAACTCAAGCAGACGCTGATGCAGGAAAACTGATGATACATAATGTTTATGAAGTTGATCCAATAACAAAACAAAAGAAGTTACTAGATAACTACAATTACGGTGATCAATATCAAAATGAGACATTTAAGCTAGACTTAACCGAATTTGGTTTATCTGGATATTATATAACTTCTACAATTGATAATATCTATAATGTTTATAATGAAGAAACTGATCAGTTAATAAACATTATTAATGTTCCAGATGGAGTAGGCGGTAGGGGTACTTTTTACAACGGACACATTTTTTATCAAAACTCATATGAAGTAAACCAATTTTCAGAAAATTATTCGTATATGAGTGGCGGAAAAAAATATCAGCTGCAGACAAAATCTATTAACATGCTTACTGGGGAAGAAAAACAATTAAAAGTAGATTATAAGATTAATACAATCAATGGTTTTAAAGATGATGCTGGAATAATTAAATATGCTATCGCAAATGTATTTAAAATAGAATCGAAATTACTAATTAATGATACAAGGTATAATGTCATCCTAAATAACAAAGGACAAATTATCTCTGATGTATCAAATATTGACTTCGATTCATTAATAAAACTTGATGAAAATCGTATATATGATAAAGAAGTTATCTATGATTATGATTTAAATCCTATATTTAGACTTCCAAGTAGCGATGATTATGAAATCATACCATCTGAAAAAATTATCATTATCTATGATAAAGGGAAATTTGGCGCTACTGACTATGATGGTAATGTTGTAATACCATTTATATATGATTCAATATCACCTTATTTTTATCAAGGTAAAACATACGCAAGACGTGAAGATGGTAAACTTATTTTAATTGACTTAGAAAATAATTTTAAAGTTGTAGAAGAATCACGGGAATGGGAACTCCTTGGTTTAAACGTAATTTGTATATATTCTGACGGTGAAGATGATTTTTATGATGCCAAGGTTATCGATTATAATAATAATACACTAATGGAATTTAAACCATTAAAGTGGAGTAAAGTAGTTTATTCAATACAGATAGCTTATGGTACTTATGATACATATCGATTTACTGGAACAGAAGGGTATATTTATCTAACTGTAAAAGAATAACCTTAATTAATCCCAATACCGATAAAAAAGGTATATTAAATTTAAAAAGCTTGAAAATCAAGCTTTTTTTAATTAGTGAAATGTTTTTTGTTTGACTATGTATCTAAGTCCTATAATTGCTACTATGACAATGTACTCTATTAACATTACGAAAGAGTAAAATCCTAGCGACATCGGAGCTTTAGTTAAAGGATGGTAGGTTATTTTGTAAGTGGTACTTGACCTAAATATGCTAGTAAAATTATCATATAATGGTAGATACTTTTTTCCTTTATCTACGGATAAAAACAAATTATTGCCATACGCATAATAATCTTGCTTTTTTATTTTTACGATATCATATTGGTTGCTAGAATAGTAATTTTGGTAAAAATCATCCCAGGTAATTATTTCGTGAAATTCTTGATCATCACTATGATATGTTAAGGTTTCTTTAGTATCAGAAACGATATATCTAGGAAATAAATGATTAAGAATTAGTGGAGTAATAAAAGAAATAATAATTAAGACACCGTAAAAATAATGTTTACCGCGATATCCTTTTTGATAATTTTTCTTTGCCAGGATATAGCGATAGATAAAATGAGAAATAATATTAATTATTACGATAACTAGAAAAAGATAGGGTAATAGATTGAAATAGCTTTCTTTTTCTAGAATTGTATAAGCTTGGGCATTTATGATTATCGGTAAACTTAAAATAGTTAAACTAGAAAACAATATTAATGTATAAAAAGTTTTTTTAATTTTTAAGTATTTGAGTTGTTGATTTTGGGATAAATCAAATTCCTCGTTAGAACTAGTTATTGTCATATTCGCATATGAGCTTAATCCTAAGAAAATCACATAAATTGTTAGTGCGGTTCCTACCGCCCAGATTGAACGAAAAGTCGCATAACCAATTGTCAACATTAGAATAAACCCGACAATCATTCCTAATCTACTAAATAATATTAATACATTAAAATGTTTTATTTTTTTATTGATAAGATAATTTATTTGTTTTTGACCTTTATATATCGGGGGTTTATCTTGTATTTTCCCATTTATCAAGTCATCGACACTGACATTGAAAACTTCAGCTAGTGCAACAAGGGTGGTAATTTCAGGCATTCCAGCTCCTCGTTCCCACTTACTTACAGTTTTATTTGAGACATGTAATTCCTCAGCTAAATTCTGTTGTGTCATACCTTTTGCTTTTCTTAATGCAGCGATAAACTCGCCAATAGCTTTTTGCATCATAATACTCCTCCTTACCATCATTATATCAAGTAGCAGATAAAATAAACACACACAAATAAGCGATTTCATTCTACTTTGTGTAGATTATAGCAGTAACTTACAAAATTTGCTATAATGTAGTTAAGATTTATATGAAGTAGGGATTTTTTATGAAGAATATCGCTTTTTTTGATACTGAGGTATCTATGAAGACAAAGAAAATCGTCGACTTTGGAGCTATAAAATCTAGCGGTGAATGGATTCATGAGGATAATCTAAGTCGCTTAATAGACTTTCTTTTAAGTGTGGATTTTATTTGTGGGCATAATATTATCCATCATGATTTAAAGTATTTAGACACATCGGTAACGAAGGCAAATAAATTCTTAATTGATACCTTATATTTATCAGCGCTTTTATTTCCGCAGCAACCTTATCATCGCTTAGTAAAAGATGATAAGCTTCAAACTGAAGAACTAAATAACCCTTTAAATGATGCTAAAAAGGCTAGAGTTCTTTTTTATGACGAAGTTGAAGCGTATCACAAACTACCTCTTGAATTAAAGCGGATTTTTTATACTTTATTAAATAATCAAAATGAATTTCGAGGTTTTTTTAAATTCCTTGATTTTTCTGAAATAGTAACTGATATTTGTGGCGAGATTTAAAAATTTTTCCCTGGGAAAATTTGTCACAATGAGATCGGAAGAGCGTCGTGT
>CALFRW010000090.1 GCA_937919135.1 uncultured Haloplasmataceae bacterium | reverse complement strand
GGACATTTTAAAGGTGTTATTATACCAATTTAAGATTATATCTATCTTTAATGACAGTAATAATTCCTGGGTCAATTTCATGATACATATTATATCCATAAATTTTGGCATTTAGGACTTTATTTGCAATTTCAGTTTCAATAACTTCTTGCCATAATTTTTCTTCTTTGTTAATTTTACAATAATCTATTAGTTGTTTTAAATGATGATATAAGTTTAACCCAAATGGTATTTCTCTAAGTACCTTGTTATTATCAATTATTGACTTCATGTGATAATAGTAGTAATGGAATAAAACATCATATAATTCTTTTAGACCCTTATTTAATTTATTGTTCATCAAATATTCAGTATAATTACTTAATTTATAGAATGCGCTTGAGTCCCTTACTATAGACTTAAAATTTTCAAAAATACATTTCTTGTATTCTTCAACCAAATTAGAATCTTTTTCCAAACATTTTTGAATATAGTTACTTACCAATTTTTGATCTAATGAATTGTTTTTAGAAAAATATTTTACTACATCAATTGGTGCATTATTTTTTATCGTCAGAGAAACTAATTCATTATAATTAACTTTAACCTTGGATGGATTTCTACGGTTTACAATTAATTCATCAGTTTGCATTGCATAATCAAAACATTTTCCTTGTATAAAATATTGAAGCAACTCATCTTTCATATCTTGTAACCTAGTTTTCACTTCAGGTACTTTAGCAAATGCAAACACATCCGATGGTCTAACCTTCTTATTACCATAATTATAACCAGAATTTAAGCTACTTGCATTCTTATCTATATAAAAGCAACAATCAATTAATAAAAATAATTCTTCACTTTTAGAAAACTCTATTAAATAATCTATAAAATCTTTATTTGTATCATCTTTTTTTAGGATATTTTTTTTATCTCTTATAATAAATTCCCGAAAGGAAAGTACTCCCTCTTTTATAGATAGAGCTAATGGACTAATATATTCATCCTTCTTTTTATCCATAATCAATTCATCTAATGTCACTTTAAAATATTCTGCTAGTTTAATTAATACCTCATGACTTGGTTCAGCGTCACCACGACAATATTTTGAAACAGTCTCCGGAGAATAATTTAAATATTCTGCAAGCTCTTTCTGAGTTATACCTTTAGCCTTTATTAATTCACTTAATTTTTTTGAAAATATACTTTTTCTCATATTATTTCACCTCACCCATATTTTACCATCCACTCTAATATTTACCTAAGGAAATAAAAGTGATTACATAATAATCTTGAATTTTAATTTTTATTTTCGTTCTTACCTAATCACTTAAAAGTTGATTATATAAAATTTCTCACTTATAAGTATAACATGTATGATTTAAGGTGTAAGTATTCTTTAATAAATTTATTGAATATCTTATACCTTTTCATTTATTATAACTTAATTTATAATGGTTGAGAAGGAGTAAAAATGATTAAGCCAGAGTATAACACAGGTCTTTGAATCTATTCTTATGACTGGCTTCTCGTCTTTACTATTCTTAATTTAGTTTAAGAAAGTCGGGTCTAGAATCCATATAACCAGCATGATCAAAAAGGAATAGGAGAAGATGATTACTTGCTTCAGGAGGAGGCGTAGCAGATGAAATACTGTTTAGCAATTGATATCGTAAAAGGGAAATCAATGGTAGGATTAATTAGTGAGGAAGGTGAAATAATATTAGATTTACATGAAATTACTCATAGTAAATCAAACTTAATGATTTTACATCATCAAATTCAAAGTTTAAAATTAGTAGATTTAAGTGTAATAATGGAATCAACATCAACTTATCATTATCCAATTTTAATGTTCTTTAAAGAATTAAATTATAATACGATTTTATTAAACCCAATAATATCGAAAGAACATAAGAAGAACTTAAGAAAAACGAAAACAGACAAAACGGATTGTTTAAACCTAGCTTCAATTTATTTCAAAAAGGAATATAATAAACAAACTAATTTATCCCCGATTTATAGTGAACTACAACACTTATCAAGACAAATAAATAATTTATTAGGAAACCTGGTCCGGCATAAGAACCGGTACAAACAGCTTGTAGAAATGGTCTTCCCAGAGTATGAAAAGCTGTTTAAGAAGAAAGCCTTTTTTGAAAAAACTGCATTAACATTTCTTAATATATATCCACATGCTGATTTAATAGCTGATAAACGCATAGATGCCTTAGCTAACACCCTTGGAAGCGTTCATAATAGGCACCCTAATTATTACCGTAGAAAGGCTGAAAAGATTAAAGAAGCAGCTAATGATTCACTCACATCAGTTGATTCTAATAGTTATGTGGTATATTTATTATCACAACAAGCTAAGTTAATCCTAGGATTACAAGATGAGATAGAAATATTGAGGAATATGATAATCGATTTAGCTAAGACGATTGATATTTTCCCTATAATTCAGTCTATATACGGATTAGGCGAATATACGACTGCTTTATTCTTGGCAGAAGTAAAGGATCCTAGAAGATTTAAAAACGTTAAGAAATTAACTGCTTCTTGTGGGTTAGATCCAACGATAGTTCAATCAGGAAAAACAATAAATTATAAAGGACCAATATCAAAACGGGGAAACAAAATAGCTAGGAAAGTTTTATTCAACATAATTATAAATATAATTCGGAATGCTTCCAAGGGTACAAATAATTTGAACAATCCGATACTTGTTTATTACAGAAAAAAACGCAGTGAAGGGAAACATCACTACGCCAGCATAATTGCTTGTACCACCAAGCTATTACGCATCGTCTATACCATGTGTATAAACAATACCGAATTCAGTTATTAGTTTATGACAAATCAGTATCAATTTCAAGTCATTTTTAAAATTAATACAAAAATGACTCTTTTGGTGTTGCTTAAATTTCAATATAAATTAATATAAAGTTTAATCAATTAATCCTTGACAAAACTTAGAAAGTCATAAAAATTTAGAATTTTTACATCTATATTTTCCTTTATTTTAGTCTAAACTTAGGGGGGTCGTTTTCACTATAAACCCTATACAATTACGCATAATGCTATACTAATACGCAAAACTGTAGTTATCGTGTTGCTAGTACGACCCCCATAAGAAAAAAGTCCCCCATACTCTCGGTATGAAGGAACATAATTTTAACTTTAATTAATCGCCTTATATTTAAAAAACCTTATATATAACACTATTTCCTTACTAGCAATACGACACTCTCGACGTGTGAGGTTTGTGGAAACATATCAAAGGGTTGAATTGATTTAATATGGTATACTTTCCTTAGTTCATTTAGATCTTTAGCTAGTGTTGATGGGTTACAGGATACATAGATAACCTTTTTTACTTTTATGTTCCTTAGAACACTTAACAATTTATCATCAATACCGGTTCTTGGTGGATCCATAATTAGAACATCTGATTTGTATCCCTTATCAAACCAATTTAAAATAACAACTTCGGAATTTCCTGTTTCAAAATAAGCATTTTGAATGTTATTAAGTTTTGCATTATTTTTAGCATCTTCTATTGCTTGTTCAGCAATATCTACACCTCGAACTTCATTTACATAATTCGCAAGGTATAATGCGATCGTACCAGCGCCACAATATGCATCAATAATTTTATCAGTTTTTTTAAGCTCGGCTGTATCTTTTATAATATCATAAAGCACTCTTGTTTGCTCAGTATTTAATTGAAAAAAGGATTGGGGAGAAATAGTAAATTTTATATCACCGATTTTAGCTTTAATTGTTTCATTTCCCCTAATATGTATGAATTCCTTTCCATAAATTTCATGGGAGCTAATATCTGGATTAATATTTACATAAAAAGAAACGACTTCAGGAACTTTATTCATCAGTTCCACCGCAATTTTACTCATATTATTCAAGTACTTTTCTTTTAATACCAATACTACTTGGCATTCCTTAGTTGTCTCTAAATGTCTAACCGAGATATATCGCAGTTCACCACTTTTATAACGTCTATTATAAACCATTACATGGTATTTCATTAGTAATTGTTTTACGATATATAAAACATGATTAATAAGCTCATCTTGAATAATACACTTATCTATGTGGATTAATTTATTTGATTTAGCTTCATATAATCCCGTGACAATCTTTTCTCCATCAAATGCTACTGGCATTTGAGCTTTATTACGATAATTATATGAATTATCCATGCCAATTGTATCTTTAATATCAATATTTATCTTTTGATAATTAGTTAAGTATCTTTCTAATGCTTGTAACACAATATCCTTTTTCACTTTTAATTGTTCTTTATACTCGAGGTGTTGCAGTTGACAACCACCGCACCTTCCAAAGTAAGGACAAGGTGCATCTACCCGATGTATTGAGCGTTTTCTAATTTTAACTGTTTTCCCCTCAAGATAGTTACGATGCTCCTTAGTAAACTCACATATTACTTCTTCATCAGGTAGTGCACCGTCAATAAATACAGCCTTCCGTTTATAATATCCTATTCCTTCACCGTTGATCCCAATCTTTTTGATTGTGATTAACTTTTGTATGTTACCTTCCAATTTATTCACCTCAATAACTATTTGCTTGCTTTTATTATTTCAAAATAATGACCAGATAATTCATCAACTAGTTTTTCATATGAAATAGCTAAGGTTTCATTAGCCGTAAAACCAACTCTTTCTTTATTTCTTTCATTTAAAGAAGATATTATTCTTTGTGCATAAGATAAACTATTATTCTCAGAAAGGTAACCATTATAATTATCCTTAATAATACTTGTAACATCCTTTAATGCTAGTGATGGACAGTTAAAACTTGCAGCTTCTCTTATAGCTAACGCCGTAGAATCATATGGCAATGGATATACTAGTAAATTTGCTTGAGCATAGTATTTCATTAATTGTAATCGATCAGTAACTTCTCCTACAAACACAACATATTTGCTTAATTGGTTTTCATTAACAAACTTTACCATTTCATTTCGAGCAGGTCCTTCTCCAATAAAAATCATTTTAAAATTTTGGCGAAAATCAATCAAATTCGCTAATGCTTCCAACAAAAGTCTTAAGTTCCTGTCCCAGGATAATGTTCCAACATATAATAAAATATTGGCATCAACATTAATGTTATGTAAATGGTCAATATAATCTTTATCTTTCGTACGATTCTTGTCATCATATGCAAGATCAGATCCGCCTTTAATCAATCTAATCTCCTTTTGATAACCATAATATTGTAAAATATCAATCATCATTGGTGTCGTAGTAAAAAGACAATCAACATTATTAAATAATTGGATATACTTTTTCATATAACGATTTCTTAATCTTTCTTTAATTCCATAATAATATTGAGGGTAAAAAGTGGTTACAACTGGAATTTTCCAATCACTTGCTAATTTTACAGCTACTTCTCCATTACCTAAAGGAGAATGAAAATGTATTATGTCACATTTTTGCTTTTTTAATACATCTTTTAAATTCTTAGCTTTAGAACGAACTACTGAAAAAGGTTTGTTATCAAGATAATCATTATGTACTGGAGCGACTATAATCGATTTACCATGTTTTTGGTTCAACCAATAGGCATAGTTATCAACAATAATACTTACTTCTCCGATTTCGGGAAAATACTTTTCTGTAAATTGCATTGTATTTAAATTCATTTATATCGCCTCCATTCTTGTTAATCTATGCTTTTGTTACTAGATTAGTCACCATTTTTTATAATATATCATAATTATACTATAAATTTCCATTTATTTAAATATACTATAGGAAAATATGTTTCGATATATAAAAAAGGTAGGGGTTACCATACCTTTTCTACTCTAATAACCATTAACATATAATGCCTTAGGAATAAATAAATCTGTAATCGATGCAAACTCATAACCTTGGGACCTTAAATCGATGATTATTTTCTCTAATGCATCTGTATTATCTTGAGATACAGGATGAAGTAAAATAATTGCTCCAGGGTGAATCCTTTTTATTACTTCATCATAAGCATATTTCCATCCCCGTTTTTGGTTTACCTCCCAATCTTTATATGCTAGCGACCAAAAAATATTACAATATCCTAATTCATCAGCGATTTTTAATGAACGTTCACTGAACGTTCCAGCTGGTGGTCGTAATATTTTTAACAGCTTTTTTCCAGTAAGATCTGTGTAATAATCCTCAAATTTCTGTAATTCTTCTTTATACCGTTCTTTATTTAGTTTAGTTAAATCTGGATGGGTCCATGTGTGATTACCTATAATATGTCCTTCATTTACCATTTTCTTAACTAGGTCTGGTTCTTTTTTCAGATAATCCCCTACTAAAAAAAAAGTAGCATTAACCTTTTGTGCTTTCAAAACATCGAGGATTTTAGGGGTAGTTCCCGTTTCATAGCCTGCATCGAACGTTAAATATAACTTTTTTGAAGTTGTTTTATCAATGTAATAAGCATTATGTTTATCAATAATTGATTCATAAAGTTGCCCTACCTCTGGGCTTTCTCCTGGTTTACCTGGTTTTAAACCCCATCCATATGCCTTATTTTCATTACTAGAAAATGCATTTAAACTAAGAATTACACTTAATACAATAGTGAGTGTAGATATACCGACTATTCTTTTTACTATGAACATTAAACATTCACTCCCTTAGGTGTATTTCATTACTATTTTTTTTAATATTCACTTTTTTATTAGTGGTAATTTTAGCCCTATTAAGTACAATGCCAATAACCAAAACATAGCTAATTAAATAAATCCAAATTACAAACACAATTAAAGATGTAAATGTTTTATACACTGTTTGATAATCCGCAAAATTATCAGAATAAATTTTAAAGCCAAATGACACAACAATCCAACCCAATGTTACAAAAAGAGAACCTTGAATAACATCTCTAACCTTTTGTCTAATATCAGGAACAGAATACATTAAAAAAGTCACAATTGAACTAATTATCATAATACTTAATACCAAATTAAGATAATTATAAAGATAACCCATAATGTCAAAATCCATATAATTTAGCATTAAATCATAGATATATGAATTAAAAATTGTAAATACTGATAAAAAAAAGATTAGTATTATTAACAGTAGGGTATTAATAAATGCGACAATTCTTCCTCTTAAATAAAATTGTTTTGGTTGTACATTATAAATTATTAAATAGCTATTATAAAATGCTAAATATAACTTCGATGAAACAAACAAAAGCACAAGATTTGATAATGTTAGAATCTTTATCGCACCCACATTATGATCAATTAACCTAACAAAGATTGTGTAAACATGTCCTGGTAAAACATCACTTAACACATTTATTAATTCTTGATTATTACTTACTGTAAGAAAGATAACTTCAAAAACTAAAGTAATTATTGGGATAAAAGACAATAAAATAAAAAAAGCGATATAAGGTGCTAACAATTTTACTTCTCGATGTTCTAATAAATGAACTACATTTCTTAGGTACTCATATGTCCTTGGATACTTAATCATTAATTTACGAATAAATTTTATTCTTCTTAACAATTTAAACAAATTTATCACCTAGTACTATTTTTAAATTAATTAAAAAAATAATACTCATAAAATATGTTAATTTGATTCAATAAACTCTATTACTTTGCTAATCATAAATATTTCTTCCTCTGTATCAAAAACAGCATGGAATGATTTATTTAACCAAAGGATTTCTTTTTGATGTGAATTTACATTATTGATAATTTTTTTAGGTCCTTTACGCCTAATACATTCATCATTTTTTGATTGAATTGTCAATATTGGTTTTGATATTTTAATTAAATTTTTTTTGGCATAACTTATTACTTTAAACAATTGCCAAAAACAAGGAAGCACTAATATTTTCTTAAAAATGGAAGAAGGAAATGTTATACCTAATACACTTTGATACTGGGATACATATTTATCCTTGACATTTTTTTTATCCACAAGTAGTCCCAGCTTAAAATATCTCCATGTAACCTTTATACAAATAGATGGTGCAATAACTATTCTTTTTGATACAAGTGCATCATAATCTCCTAACGCTAATAACCCGCCCATAGAATGTCCAATAATAAAAACTTCCTGATAGTTTTTCTTAAAATCAATTAATAAATTTTCGATTTGGTTAATCCATTCATAATATTTAGTCTTGGATAAGGTTTTTAAATCCTTACCATGACCCTTTAACAAAATCGCATAGACTGAATAATCTAATTTACATAGAGGTTGATAGAATGCTTTAAATTGTTGCGGGCTAGAAAAGATTCCATGTACAAAAAGGACAACTTTCCCATTATTTCCTTTATGAATATAATCTTGTAAATAAATAGCATCTGCGACCACACTATCACACTCTTTCTATTAAAACCTAATACACATTTTATAACATTTTCAAATATATTATAACCTATTTTTAGATATATTGAAAAAAATTATTACTTAACGTCGTATTTACTTATGTACTAATATGTCAAGGAGGAATATAATGCTAAATCAAGTTATTCTTGTTGGGCGGCTTGTAAAAAACCCCGAGGTAAAATCGTTAAATGACGATAAGAAGGTATCACATATTACTTTAGCTGTTAATCGAAACTATAAAAACAGTGAGACAGGGAAATATGATGCTGATTTTATTTACTGTACCTTATGGGACAATATTGCCCAAGCAACCGCAGCACACTGTAAAAAGGGAAGTATTATAGGTGTTAAAGGGCGACTTGTTACTAAATCAATCGAGCTTGAAAACAACAAAAAAATAACTTATCCTGATGTAGTAGCAGAAAGGGTTACTTTTATAAGTAATGGAAAAAGTAGTGATAACTAAACTAAAAATAGAATGAAAAACCAATTTTCATTCTATTTTTTCTTTCCAAGCAAAATTTCTAAATCAACCGTCACGACAAAATCTCCTTTAAATATATTCAAATCTATTTTTCCAAAACTAAGTGGAGTCATCGTAACTAAATCATGCACCAATTCTTCTTTTACCGTAAATTGATATTTAACACATATACTCTCTACAACAGCTAATTCCTGATAAAAAAGACTCTTTACCTCATAATTAGAATATTTCAACTTTTCATTTTGATAAATGACAGCTCTTAATTCTTGAAGATATAGCTTACCAGGGATAACTTTTATTATCATACCATCATTTTTTAATACTCTTAGAAACTCACTATAGTTTGCTGGTGCTAAAATATTCAAAATAAGGTCAAAACTAGAACTTTGAAAAGGTAATCTCGAAGTATCAGCTACGCACCACATAATATTTTCTAAATTATTGGTTGCGATCTTAATACTTTCTTTTGAAATATCAATACCAATATATTTATTCCTTAAACCACATTTATTATATAAGTTAACGAGATGTGAGCCTTCACCACAACCAGCGTCTAAAATATAAACTGGATTTGACTTACAGATTATATTTATTATTTCATTAATTAATGGATTATATAACCCTAACTTACAAATGCGTTTCCTTGATAAAAACAAGGCTTTTGGATATATAGAAACATTATTAGCAGTTAATAAATTCAAATAACCTTTTTTGGATATATCAAAAGAATGATTATGATAACAACATAATGTAAAATCTTTTATCAGCATCATTTCATTACAGATAGGGCATTTAAAAAGTGATTGGTTTTCCATAAACAACTTTTGTGCTGTTAATTTTTTCTTTATCATATGACCATTACCTTTTAAATCAATTTTTATATCTACTTTATTAAAATAATACCACAAAATTTGATGGTATTATTACTATGTTTTTAAAATATTTATTTATCTAATGTAAAGTTTCAACTTTTATCTTTTAAAAAAGGACCGCTCTCGATCCTATCTATTGTACAAATGGTGGTTCGGGGCAGAATCGAACTGCCGACACAAGGATTTTCAGTCCTTTGCTCTACCGACTGAGCTACCAAACCAGATGGCGGTCTCGACGGGAATTGAACCCGCGATCTCCTGCGTGACAGGCAGGCATGTTAACCGCTACACCACGAGACCATTGGTTGCGGGGGTAGGATTTGAACCTACGACCTCCGGGTTATGAGCCCGACGAGCCACCAGACTGCTCCACCCCGCGATAATCTCTATTTAATAGTATAACATATATTGTGGATTAATCAACCTTTCCAGAATGTTTTTTATAACTTGGTTAATATTAACAAAATTATTAACCCTGGTACTCTAAGAAAACCAACAATAATGATTGTAATGATATTAATTGGCACAAAAATATTTATTTCAACGCCAAAAAAATTAACTATATATAGGACAATAACACCTATAAGCAGGTTTTTTATAACCCATTTTAGATTCTTGAACATACACTATCACCTATAATTAATGTATGCTAATTTTATCGATATAATACATCTTATTAACTTTTTATTTTATCTCTCTTCGCCCTTCTATCGCCCTTAGTAAGGTAACTTCATCAGCATACTCTAATCCACCACCAACTGGTAGCCCCCTTGCGATTCTTGTTACCCTAATATCAGTTTTTTCTAGTAATTTAGCAATATACATCGCGGTAGATTCACCCTCAATAGTAGTATTAGTCGCTAAAATAACTTCCTTTATTTCATCATCTTTTAGCCGTTCTATTAAAGAAGGTATATTAATGTCTTGAGGTCCAATACCATTTATCGGTGATATTACCCCATTTAGCACATGATATTTACCACGATATTCTTTCATTTTTTCCATCGCAATTAGATCCTTGTTCTCTTCTACTACCGCAATAATGGTACGATCGCGTGTTTTATCCTGACAAATTGGGCAAGGATTTTTATCCGTTATATTTCCACAGATTGTGCATTCCATTAAATCTCTTTTAGCACTAATAAGTGCTTTGGCAAAATTAATAACATCCTCTTCCTTCATTTTATTAGCGATATAAAAAGCTAATCTCTCAGCTGTTTTTGGGCCAACACCTGGTAATTTACTCATACTCTCAATTAACTTTGAAATTGCTTCTGGATAATGCATAAAACCACCTACCATCAAATATTATTATCTCGAAAGAAAAGTTGTATTGATAATATCAATACAACCTAAACTTTTAAAACAAACCACCCATCCCAGGAACGCTAGATGTATACGGTGCCATAATCTCTTCTGTCTTATTATCAATTTGTTTAAATGCATCATTAAATGCTGCTAAAATCATATCTTCTAATAAATTTACATCTTCAGGATCTACTGCTTCAGGTTGAATTTTAACGGCTACTACTTGTTTATTTCCTTTTACTTCAACAGAAATAACACCTCCAGCTGTTCCAACAAAAACTGACTCCTCAAGATCTTGCTGTGCTTTCAACATTTCCTTCTGCATTTTCTTTAATTTATTTAACATACCTTGATTAAACATTCTATTTCTCTCCTTATTTTATTTTAACTATATCTTCACCAAAAAGATTAACCGCTTCCTTAACAAACTCTGGTTCATATTCATATTTATCCCTTTGTTTCCTAACGATAAGTGGTTCTTCAATCGGTGATAATTTAGGGAATTTAATATTTTGTTTAAATTGTTCAACAAACTCAGTACGCTTTTCATTCCATATTTTCTTGGGAAGAGCGATGATTTCATATTTTTCTTTAAATAATTTTGCTAATAATCCACATGCCTTATCATAAAAATCTTTCTCATATAACTTTGCACAAATGGTATCATATTCATAAGCTAAAATTATTTTATTATCTTGAGATACTGCTACAACCTCACCATCTAGCAATAATTGTTCAATATTGGCAAGGTTTACATCAATATCTTTTAGTGATTGCCATTGTAAAATGATATTTAATTTTTTTTCTTTACTACCATTATTTAAAATGTTTTCAATAATGGAAACATCAATATATTTATTTTCAGTAGTTCCATTTAATTCAATATCTTCATCTTTATTTAACTCAGGTGCTTCTTCAGTTGTTATGGTGACTTCTTCACTAATAATTTCCTTCTTATCATTATCGGGTAACAGATTATCAATTTCAAAGATTGCTAATTCAATAAAAACACGGGGGAGGTTTGATCTTCGCATTTCATATTGGGTTTTATTTAAAATCGAAATTACTTTTACCAATATTACATCAGTAAATAGTTTAGCTAGTTCTTGAGATTTAACACTATGATTGACAATTAATTGTTCATCAATTTGATTCATTTTCTGCATCAAAAATAAATCACGAAAATAAAAAATCAGGTTTTCAATTAAGCGGAGTGGTTCTTTACCTAAAGAAAATAAATCATCAAGTATTTTTAACGCTTCTTTTGTATTATGTTCAATTAATGCAAATACAATATTTATTAAATGATCTTCAGATACAGTACCGGTAATTTCATGAACATTAGCTTCAGTAATTTCTCCATCACTATATGATAATGCTTGATCCAAAATTGATAGTGCATCCCGCATACCACCAAGTGCATTTTTAGCAATCGCATACATCGCTTTATCTTCAATTTTTATATTTTCAACCGTGACAATATATTTCATACGATAAATTATATCTTTCACTGAAATTGATTTAAAATCAAATCTTTGACATCTCGATATAATTGTCGCTGGTATTTTATGCGGTTCTGTGGTTGCTAAAATAAAAATCACATGGCTAGGGGGTTCTTCCAAAGTTTTAAGTAGTGCATTAAATGCACCAGTAGATAACATATGTACCTCGTCAATAATATATACTTTAAATCTTCCTACAGTCGGTGCATATTTTACTTTATCACGTATTTCCCTTATCTCATCGACACCATTATTACTAGCTGCGTCAATTTCAAAAATATCACTATCAAAACCACTATTAATACTTGAACAACTATCACATTTATTACATGGTTCAGAGGTTGGCGCTAGTTCACAATTAACAGCTTTTGCGATTATTTTAGCTATTGTTGTCTTTCCTGTTCCTCTAGGACCAGTAAATAAATAAGCATGTGAAATTTTATCATTTTTTAAGGCATTTTTAAAGGTGCGTGTAATATGCTCTTGGCCAACAACATCAGAAAAAGTTGTCGGTCGATAAGCACGATACAGTGTTTTATAACTCAAGGTATCTCCTCTTTCCTTGATATTAATTACATGCTATTATAACATAAATTAACTTATTTTTATAGATTCTATTTAATTTAATCACAATATTTCATAAACGCTAAGATTTATGATAAAATATGAATATTAAGAAGGTGAAAAAATGCTCCTAAATAATATTTTGATTTTTCAAGGTTATTATTATGATATTAACCGAATTAAAGCAAACCTAATTCAATTTCAAAAGCATAATAAAAAGTCTACTCTATATGATACTAATACCACTAAGCATATTAGAAAATTAGTTATTGAAGCAGAATATGAAAGTAAAAACGGTTATGAGTTAATGATTTCTTTCCAATATTTAAAAACCAACATCAATGAATTAATCAATGCTTTTAGAACACCCAATGTTATAATAGCACATTTATGTTATCATGAAAAACAAAAACTTTGGTTTGTTAATAATAATGATTATATTAAGAAATATCGCTTAATCCCACCCTTTGCCTTACAAAATATTCTCTTAGAATATATGGAGTATAAAGAGTCGGCAATTGTTACTGATAATTTTGAAACTATTAAATATGACCGTAATACTAATAAAATAGTTGTTAATGATCTCTATTTACCTCACAATGAATTACTTGACCTCATTTATAATCAAACATTAAAAGGGAAGGTTCTAATAGATATTTTAGAACAATTTATCCAAAATTATCATAATAAATGCATAAATACCGCTGAAGCTATATATTCTAATACTAAGGAAATTATTGACAATGAAGAACCTACTCCTTTCGCATTGTTTTTTGTTACCTTTGGTGTATTAGGTATTATATTTATAATTGTTATGCTTATGGGGTATATTTAAGCTACTAAAATCATGTGAGGTTGATAATATGGCATTAGATACCGCTTTACTTAATTCCATTGAAAGCGAAATAAGGGAAAATAAAGTTGAAATTTTTGAAAAAACAATCCCAATTGATCATTATTCCTTTGAAACTAAAAGAACCTTAGATTTCATTATCGAAAAATATGGTGGTTACATTAAACGTTACAATGATAAAATCATTGCTTTTATCAAACCTACTAGTACAATAGTACCCGAATCTAATACTCTTACTTTTGATTCGATTAATAACTCTTTAAATAATTTAGATAAGCGTTTAACAACAGTTGAAAATAAATTAACCGCAGTTTTCGAGAAAAATAACACTAATAATAAAAATCTCGAAAGTTATTTACAGTATTTTCGAAGCATTGAAGAAAAAAAGGAAATTCATAAACTAATTGCGGAAATATTAAATCATAACATGTAAACTAGTCTTTTTCTTAACCTTATCACATACAATTGAAACAGGTGATAAGATGAGAAAAATAATCCATTATAAAATTAAATGGGGTGATAAACTAAATATCATTGCTGATAAATTTGGGTTAACCTCTGAAGAAATAATGTATATTAATCGGATTAATGAGATTTACGTCGGACAAATAATTATTATCCCAACTCCTAAGATCAAAAAAATAAAGTCTAACCCAATAAATCGCACGTTATTGTATTATTTAACAAGACAAAAAGCTAAAAAACATTTATATAACTTTTACTACTATAAAAAAATCACATCTTGAACTAATGTGATTTTTTTAAATTAAATGTCGCATTTTTAAATTGTAAACCGATCTTCTTAAAGCCTCTACTGTTTTTACCTCAATAACAACAGTCATATTATTTCGCTTCGCAAAATCTAATTTTTCATATAAATTTATAATTCCTTTAAAAAGGATTTGATGATCAGTAACTTTATCATAATCATGTAAATGCATATGTACAACCTTTTCATTCATACTTTGATAAACTGCTTCCATCATGTAGTTTGTTATAGCATCATGGCCCACATCATAAGTAAATAATAAATTGGATATTTGTTTTAATTTCATAAAAATGTTGCGATAAAATAATGGTGCTACAGAATTTTCGACACAAACTTGGATTCGATATGAATAAGCCATTTTTACTAAGTTGTTAAGGGCTTTTTGAAGCCTCAAAAGATAATTATTGAATTCTGTTTCATAAACCCAAACCGTTTTATTGGGTAAGGTTACCTTTGTCCCAGGATAAAGATGGATATTTATCTTCGAAATTCCAACTTTCGTACAATAATCTAGATAGCGTTTAAATAAGGCTAAATTAGCCTGTTGGATTTCTGGATATATACTTCCAAAATCTATTTCTTCAGGGAAATGCATCGTAAAGTTTATTTTATAGCTTTCTTTTAACTTTTTTAAATGGGTAATATTATTAATTTCTTCTAAACAATAAGGCATGCTCATATTTAATTCAATAAAATCTAGTTGTAATTCTTGACATAATAAAACATTTTCCTCGATTGTCTGATATTCAATTAAAGTAGGCATTCCATATTTGATCATTAAACCACTACCTTATATTACTTAGTTATCAGTTTTTTACCTTTAATTAGGTATAAGATTTGTTCAGAAATATTCGTTAAATGATCTCCCGCACGCTCGATTTGTTTATTTAGCACTAAGGCCCGAGATATCATATGTTGTTCATATTCATCAGTTGTTTTCTTAAAATCAACCAATAAATCGTTAAAATTATTTTGATACATTTTATCAATATGATTATCCATTAACAACGCTTCACGAGCAAGATTTTTATCTTCTTCTAGAAAGGCCTGTAAATTTGTTTCTAACATTCTTAAAATAACATCAAACATTTTATCAAAATCGGAAATAAAATCACTTGTTTTTCCTACATTCATCTTTTTACCTGTAATTACATACTCGCCAATATTTTTCGCATAATCAGCAATTCTTTCTAATTCATAAGCTAATTTATTAATGGTCATAACTCTTCTAATATCTGATGCTCCAAGTTGATATTTTGCGATAACAATCATTGTCTCATAATCTATCTCTTCAGATAATCTGTTAATTTCGCCATCATTATTTATTACTTCTAATGCTAAATCAGAATTAAGCGTATTTATCGAACAAATTACTTTTTTATATTGCTCCTTTATCATCATGACAAGGTTTTTAATATCTAATCTTAAAACTTCAATATTATCACTTAGCATGCTTTTACTTGTCATAAACATCCTCCAATATCGTTTATTTATCTAATTATATTGTATCATCATATTTTTTATATTCAAATAAATATAAACATATTAATTAAACGTTAAATTATTAAGTAATTGTAAAGATTATGTTAATTAACTGATTATTGCTTTAAATAACTAAAACGAGGTGCTAAGATAAATATTGGACGCACAATATTAATGGAGGTATATAATGTTTCAGGAATTTTTTCAATATATAAAAGATGCAGACATTATCGCTATTCTACTCGGATTAATTGGTGGCTTAGGTATATTTCTATATGGGATAAACTTAATGGGAGAATCATTAAAAACATTAGCTGGTGACAAAATGAAAAAAGTCATTGAAAAGTTAACTAATAATGTTTTTATGGGTATTCTAATTGGGATCTTTGTTACGGGAATAATCCAATCATCATCAGGAACTACCGCTTTGTCTATTAGTTTAATCAGAGCTGGTTTAATGACTATGCCTCAGGCTATTGGAATCATAATGGGTGCTAATATCGGAACAACTGTTACAGCATTTTTATTTAGTTTCCCAAAAATTGGTGATTTTTCATTATTAATAATTGGAATCGGTGCAATCTTGATTTTTTTCTTTAAAAACAAACGAACAAATTTAAGTGGACAAATCATCTTAGGTTTTGGTCTCCTTTTTTATGGAATGCAGTTAATGGGAGAAGGATTAAGTGTCTTAGCAGAAGGAGAAGTATTTAGTAACTTCATGGCTAGATTTGAAAACCAACCTTTACTAGGCCTATTAACTGGGACAGTTGTAACTGCCATTGTCCAATCATCTTCGGCTACAACTGGAATTGTCCAAAGTTTGTATGAATCAGGCGCGATTTCTTCATTAAAAGGCGCTTTGCCAATACTATTAGGAAATAATATTGGAACAACAATTACTGCCATTCTCGCTGCAATTGGCGGGGCAATTGCTGCTAAAAGAGCTGCTGCTTTCCATGTCTTTTTTAACGTATTAGGTGCTATTATCTTTATGATAATCCTTACACCTTATTACAACCTCGTAGTATATTTACAACAGTTAACTAACGCTTCTCCGAAATTAACGATAGCTTTTGCTCACTTAATATTTAATACTGTCAACACTTTACTATTTGTTTGGTTTATTAAACAAATTATTTGGTTAATAAAAAAAATCATTCCTGGAAAGGACAGTTTAGAGGAAGCGTTTAATATTGATGTCTTTAACGAACGTTTAATAAATGAATCTCCAATCCTGGCTCTTGAAAGTACAAAAAAAGTTATTCTTCATATGGGACGGATTGTTCAACAGATGTTAGCTTTGACAGAAGAATATTTATATAATCCACAGGCAAAAACGATCGAAGAAGCAAAACAATTAGAAGCAATAATAAATACATTAGACCATAAAATCCATGAGTTTTTAGTAAAAATTACCCCCAAAATCGATGATGCTCATTCTAACACCTTATCAAAATATCTAGATATAATACGAGATTTAGAGCGAATCGGTGACCATTGTGAAAATATGTTAGAGATTACAGAATATATGTCAGAAAACAAAGGCGAATATTCGGAAGAAGCTTATAACGATTTAGATATCATGTTTTCCACAGTTAAACAAATGTTAGAATATGATTTAATTGTTATTGAACATAATGATAAAATAATAGCTAATAAAATTATTGAAATTGAACAAAACGTTGACAGGCACGAAAGAAAGTCTCGAAAACGTCATACAATGAGAATAAATGAGGGCGTATGCACTTCAGAATCTGGTTTCTGCTTTATTGAAATCCTTTCTAACTTAGAAAGAATTGGTGACCATTGTGAAAATATAGCTGAATACACAATAAATGATGAGTATTATGTTATAATTGACGAACCTGAAGTTGAGTTACAGACACTCCCTAAAGACAAAATAAATATTAATATAAAACCGATTAATAAATAATAAGATTCCTTTTTAGAGGGAATCTTTTTTATCTAATAACTATATACCTTTTATCACTAAAAGCAATCACAATTACTTTAATAGCTTTTGTTGATAAAAACATCATTGTAAAATAATATGTGTTAAAAAATGAGTAAGTTTTTGAAATTAATAAGCACGATAATTAAACTCCCTTAGGTATGTCTTAACATAGTTGTATTTATTTAAAAAGAACCGATTAATTTCGGT
>CALFRW010000089.1 GCA_937919135.1 uncultured Haloplasmataceae bacterium | reverse complement strand
ATCAATGATAATTTCATGCTTATTTTAATAAAAATGAAATAACCAATATTAGGATCTTTATTTATAAATAATTAATTGTTGATTATTATTTAAAACAAAAAAGATGAAGCCTGTAAAATACAGAAATCATCTTTTAAAATATTTTTATTGATAATGAGTTATCTTTCTGACTTTTAACAAAATCATAATAATTAGTAGTGGTAAACCAATGATTAAAAAATAATGATTAAATATCCCATTATATAAGATATGAACAAAAATCATCATATACAAGCTGAACTCCCAGAACGATTTAGCTAATTTATTTTTATATAAAGCGATTATAAAACAAATACTTAAAAGTACATAGATAGCAAGAATTACATTATCAATAAATGGCATATTAGCTAGAAAATACGGCAAGTAATTCACTATTAAGAATAAATTAATACTAACACCAATTAGCGATATTATTATAAAATTCTTAGTTAAATATATTAATCCCGCTAATAAAAGCAAAACACCACTATAATACGATCCATATATCAGAGATAACATTCCAATTACAACAAGAACATATTTATAATACCTTTGAGGTAGCTTAAAAATATAACCTATTAAACTAATAATTAGCACTAAACACGTAATAATTAACCCGATAATTGAAATATTTATTCTTTGATCAATGGTTAAAATATCATTTATATTAAAGAATAAATATTTAAGTTTAAAAGTATGATATAAATTATTTAAGATTAAATGAAATTCGACAACAGAGTTCTTAATTTTTAAATTGGTCATCACCTGAAGAAAAACTAATAAACAATATAATATCTGAAACACAATTGCCCAAATGCTTAGTTTACAGCTTAACTTATAGACAAATATTTCATTGTGTAACCCAGATTCGGTAATTAATTCATTAATATCACCAAAATCATTTATTACTTTCGCTAAAGCCTTTTTTTCTGAATGTCCTGATGTTACTAAGTGATTAACCTTATCTTGAAGATTACCTAATAATTCATTTTTCAAACTAACTACTTCTTCAGTATTGGGAAAGTTTTTGAACTTTCTATTGATAAAGTTTTGTAAACTATTCATCCAAATTCTCCTTTCTTAGAAACAAGTCAATAACAACTTTCGTTTTATCCCATTCCATTATTTTTTCTTCTAAATAATTTATCCCTTTTTTTGTAATTTGATAATATTTTCTAGGCCCACCATGACTTACTTCACCCATATAGGATCTTATAAATCCTTTATTTTCTAAACGTTTAAATGCGGCATATAATGTAGCTTCCTTAATAATATATTGGCTTTCTGTCCTGTTATCGATTTCCTGAGATATTTGATAACCATAGTTGTCCTTAAGTTTTAGTACTTGAAGAATTATACTATCAATAAAACCACGAATAATTTCCCTACTTATCAAAAAATCACCTCCTATTTATTATATGTAGTAGAGTAATTATAGTATACCACATTTTACTCTATTACATCAAGTAATAAATTAAAAAAAATAAAAAGTTTTTACTTTTTATTTAATAATTGTTATTGCGGGATGATTAATATCTAATTTCTTAATTCCATGTGCAGCTTGAAATGCGATTGTGCAAATATCTTTATTGATACTAACAACTACACCTTCACCAAATCGAGAATGAAGAATTTTCGTTCCACATTTAACATGTTTTTCATTATCCTTTTTGTCTAGTAAAGTATTATTAATTATTTTTATTGGCTCTTTTCTGGTTTCCATAACCTTTATCTTCTTAACTCCTTGGAAACTAAGTAAATCAGGTTCAATTTCTTCAATAAAACGTGATGGAGGATTAGAACGATAACTACCATATAGTTTTCGAACTTGCGAATTTGTGATAAAAAGTTCATCTTTAGCACGTGTAACCGCAACATACATTAAGCGTCTTTCTTCTTCTAAATCCTCACCGAAACAGTTTTCCCCACCTAATGGAAAAATATTTTCTTCGACACCATAGATAAAAACAAGCGGAAACTCTAACCCTTTGGCAGCATGAATTGTCATTAATTTTACCGCATTTTCTTTTTTATGTGACTTATCTGATGTTAAAGCGATGTTATTTAAGATCAAACATAATTTATCATAAGCACTGATTTCCTTGTTTGCGATTAATCCCAATTCATTTAAGTCTTCCTCAACATCAAGCGTCAATGACTTAAATTCCTCTAAGTTCTCAATCCGGCCTAATGCTTCTTCAGTTGCTTCAAGTTTAAGCATTTCTAAATAACCGGTTTTATCTAGCACTAAATCAATGTAGTCATTAATATCGATATCAATTAGTTGATGATAAAGTTCTTCCATTAATGTTTTAAATGCGATTAATCTTGTTTTTGTACTATTTGATAGTGAATTTATCTTATTTATGGACTCCATTAATGAAAGTTCATTGTCATTTGCATAACGTTTTAGATTTTCGATCGTCGTATTCCCAATCCCTCTTCTTGGCTCATTTACAATTCGTAAAAATGCGACATCATCATTATTATTAACAATTAACCGGAGGTAGGCACCTAAATCTTTAATCTCTTTACGTTCAAAAAAGGATAAGTTCCCAATTATCTCATAATCAATATGATATTTACTAAATACTTTTTCTAGTGCTAGACTCATCGCATTTGTGCGATATAATACCGCTATATCATTTAAACGATATTTATCTAGATCAATTTTTTCAATAATCTTTTGGGCAATATATTCCGTTTCTACATCACTATTAACCGCGTGATAATAAACAGTATTATTATCCTTTGATTTTTTATTACTCCATAATTTTTTAATAAACTTTTTATGCGGATAATTATATTGAATAATACAGTTAGCCACATCTAAAATATTTTGATAAGAACGGTAATTTTGTTCAAGATAGATAATCGGTACTTTAGTCGCTTCATCCTCAAAATCTTTCTCAAACTCTAAAATATTTCTAATATCTGCACCTCTCCAGCTATATATCGATTGATCGGAATCGCCCACCACAAATAAGTTTTTATGTCTAGCTGCTAATTGTTTAACAAGCTTAAATTGTGTTAAATTAGTGTCCTGATATTCATCGACTAAGATAAATTGAAATCTTTGTTGATAAAAATTTAAGACTTCCTGATCACGTTCAAAAAGGCGTAATGTCAGCATAATTAAATCATCAAAATCTAAAGCATTAGCACTTTGAAGTAATTCTTGATATTTCTTATATACTTTATAAACAACTTCGGTATAATCATCTTTAATATATTTTTTAAAATCACGAGGAAATAAATAATCATTTTTAACATTAGAAATCGTATTAGCTAAACGTTTAGGTGGATAGAATTTGGCATCAATATTTAGATATGATAAAGCATTCTTGATTGCGCTTATCGTATCACCACTATCATAAATCACAAAATTATGTTTATACCCTAAAATATCAATATCTTGACGTAATATATAAACACATAAAGCATGAAAAGTTGATATATGCATATCCTTTGCTTTATTACCTACTAAAGAAATTACTCTTGCTTTCATTTCTTTTGCGGCTTTATTGGTAAACGTAATCGCTAAAATTGTTCTTTCAGAGATACCTTTTTCTTTAATTAAATAAGCTATTCGTTGTGTTAATACTCTAGTTTTGCCACTACCAGCACCAGCCATTACAAGCATCGGCCCTTCAAAATGTTTAACAGCTTTTACTTGTTCGGGGTTTAAATTAGTAATCATCCTATCACCTTATTCTTCTTTTTTATATTATAACAAACAACCGTTTGTTTTACTATTATTTTTCATAATTAAGTCTAATTTCACCATAATAATAAGTAGTTAATATAAAGGATGGTAAAAATGAAGCTACCTTTTAAAATCGACTATGAACATATTTCTTTAAAACTTCTAGGTATTATTCTCATTATTATCGGAAGTATGCTTGCTTATTATATCTTGGTTTTTATAATTAAAAGATTATTTTCGCTATCATTTAAAAGGCTCCATTTTAAAAATCCTTATCTTATTAAACGGAGACAAAAATCACTTGAGAAGATAACTTTAAGTTTATTACGGTATGGCTTCTATTTTGTCGCTTTTCTTATCATCTTATCAAGTATTGGCATCAACATTCAAACAATCCTAACAGGTGCAGGAATATTAGGAGTGGTATTTGCGGTCGGAAGTCAAAATCTAATTAAAGACTTTGTTGAAGGCTTCTTTAATGTCTTTGAAGATAATATCTCAATTGGTGATTATGTAGAGATCGACGGTGTCGAGGGAAGGATTACCGATATTGGTTTAAGGGCGTTAAAAATAAAAAGTTTTACTGGAGAAATACATATCATCCCCAATTCTAAAATCGGTCATGTCATTAATTATTCGCTCGAGGATGGTAAAGCATTAGTGGATATATTAGTTGACTATAATGTCGATTTAGCTAATGCGTTAAAAGTGATTGAAAAATCATTAAAAATGATTAAGGATCAAAATATAAATATTATATCTACTCCTACGATAATGGGAGTTAATAAACTCCAAACGATTGGCTATGAAATTCGGATAATATGTTTAACTGTCAAAGAAACTCACTGGTCTGTACAACGTTTTATGCGCGGAGAGCTAATGAAAGCTTTTAAACACGAAAAAATTGAGATAGGCGTTAATCAAATAAAAATCCGGAATAATAATATTTCATCGATCCATTAAAAATGATTTCTAATTTTAGAAATCATTTATTAATTTAAATGAACTTTTAAGTGGTACAATCCGGTTAAAGACTATGTTATCAGCTTTTGTATCCTTAGTATCAGCGACAAAATAACCATGTCTCATAAATTGATATTTATCATCTGGTTTTATTACTAAACTATTACTGATATACCCATGTAATATCTTTAAACTATGAGGATTTAATTTTTCTAACACAGGTAAATTCTTAGTTTCTTCATCTTCAATTGTCAAGTGATCATATAACCTTATTTCACAAGGAAGGTTATGTTTTGCATCAACCCAATGGATTGTGCCTTTTACTTTTCTTTTGTTAAATCCGGTTCCTGATTTTGTCTCAATGTCATATGTCACATGGATTTCGATAATATTACCGTCTTCATCTTTTATAACATCGTTACATTTTATAAAGTAAGCATTAGCAAGCCTCACTTCATTTCCTGGGTAAAGCCGGTAATATTTAGGAAGCGGATTTTCCATAAAGTCATCTTGCTCAATGTATATTTCGCGTGAAAAGGCAATTTTCCGTGTCCCCATTTCAGGAACTTCCTTGTTAATTGCTTCCTCTAAGTATTCTACTTGTCCTTCTGGATAATTAGTAATCACAACTTTAAGCGGTCTAATAACTGCCATCGTCCGTGGTGATGTTAGTTTCAAATCTTCGCGGATATAATGTTCTAACTGTTGATAATCTACAACCGCATTAGTCTTTGAAATACTTGTATCAAAAACAAATTCTTTTAATGCCCTTTTTGTATAACCTCTTCTGCGCAGTCCTTGTAAAGTTGCAAGTCTTGGGTCATCCCAACCATCAACTAACTTGTCTTCTACCAGTTTACGTAAATTCCTTTTTGAGATAATAGTATTTGAAATCGATAACCTACCAAATTCTATTTGTGTCGGAATTTTTTCCATTTCACATTCACGTACAAACCAATCATATAATGGTCTATGATCCTCAAATTCTAAAGAACAAAGTGAATGCGTTATTCCTTCTATGGCATCAGATAAAGGATGAGCAAAATCATACATCGGATATATACACCATTTATCACCAGTATTATGATGTGGAGTGTACGAAATACGATAAATAACAGGGTCACGCAGATTAATATTCGGACTAGCCATATCAATCTTAGCCCGTAAAACCTTTGCTCCTTCAGGAAATTTCCGTTTTTTCATCGCTTCGAATAAAGCTAAATTCTCTTCTGTTGATCGCGTGCGATATGGGGACTCAATCCCTGGTTGTGTCAAAGTTCCTCTTGTAGCACTTATTTCTTCAGCTGTTTGGTCATCGACAAAAGCTAAACCTTTTTTTATTAATAATACTGCTCGATTATACATTTCAGTAAAATAATTAGATGCCCAATATAAATTATCCCATTCATATCCTAACCACTTTATATCCGCTTTAATTCCCTTAACAAATTCAATATCTTCTTTAGTCGGATTCGTATCATCAAAACGCAAATTTGTTTTACCATTATATCTTTTTGCCATCTCAAAATCTAAGGTTATCGCCCTAATGTGACCGATATGTAGATAACCATTGGGTTCTGGAGGAAAACGAGTGATAACTTCCTGATATTTACCACGCTTTAAATCTTCATCAATAATGTTAGAAATAAAATTAGACTCATATGTTTTCTCCACTTGTATCGCCTCCAAATATTATTTATCATATAAATTATAATAATCACTATATTTAAATTATTTTTGTATAAAAGTTTTTTGCATCGGTATATTTCTGATACAAATCTAAACAAAGACTTATATTATCAGTTAATTCCTCTAAACCATCAAAAGCAATAATAAATAATAAAATTTTTTTTGTTGTATCAGTAATCATCGTCCGTTCTGTATCACTTGTAGGGGTCCCAAAAGGACCTATATTATCACAATAAACAGGGATGTTTTCAATGTTAATCGCACCTCGTCCAATACCTTCATAAGGTTCAGCTTTCCCAATTCTAAAAATGATATCCCCGACAATTTTATCTCTATCTAAAACCGCTATTGAACGTTTAGTAAGGAGTGATAAAACATTACCAATATCAACGACATCATTAATGCGATATAAATCATTACCTTTAATAATTCTCCGGAATAATGACTCCACCGCTAAACGGTAACGGCTAGGATCTTTACCTAACTTTTTATATCCATTACGGGCATCAAAGATATGCGGTAAAGTTAAGACGTCACTTAGGATATACTTACCTCGAACTGAATCTTGGATTCGCTTAATTTCTTCATCAAGTACATTACTCTGTTTCACATTACATTCAAAATTAACTACTCCAACATGAAACTCAGGTAGTTTTTGTTTTAATAGTTTATCAATACTTATTGTAGTCATCTTATCACCATTAATTCCTAATAAACTGTTAAGCCTAGCGTTATTCTAAATAATTATAACAAAATCCACCAAAATATTAAAGGATATTCGCAAATTGTGTTAAAATAGAAGTAAATTATTAACCAAGGAGAAAACTATGGAGCGCAAACAAACAATAATCACATATATAACAAGCATCCTCTTAGCATTAGTTTTATTAATCTTAGCTGTCAAAATCACGCTTAATTTTCGCCCGTTATATTATTTTGATATCCACTTTTTAAAAATTACCGAAACTAATAATATGAGTGCTACAGAGATAAAAGGTAATTATGATGCATTAATCACTTATTTAACAACACATAAAGATACTAAATTAGTATTACCAACATTACCTATGAGCGTAGAAGGTGAAATTCATTTTGAAGATGTTAAAAATATCTTTCTTACATTAGATTATGTTATGTATCTTTCTTTAGTATTATCAATTCCAAGTATTATTTATCTCTATAAACAAAAAGCTTATCACTTTTATAAACTCTGTTATCGCTTTTTACTAGGTCTACCATTATTATTACTTTTTCCTTTATTGATCGATTTTAATACTTTTTTTACAATATTTCATAAAATCGCATTTACTAATGATTACTGGTTATTTGACCCCGAAACCGACCCAATTATTAATTTGTTACCCCAAAGATTTTTTATGCATAGTGCATTATTAATACTTATAATTATTATTATTGAAAGTATATTATTATCCTTTTTATACCGTTATCATATTAGTAGCTATGTAAAAAAGACTATCAAATCAAAATGATAGTCTTATTTTTTTTCCCTGATTATATCAACTACTGGTAATTTTGCTGTTTTATGTATTGGGATCAAGCTACTTAATAGTATTACTAATAATCCGCCAAAGGAGACAGTGAGGTAGAGTATTAAATTAGGCCATACAAAATGATACCCAACACTAATCCTATTCTTAGTATAGGCAACACTAGAAGATCTAATAAATAAATTAGTAAGTAACATTCCTACTAGATAACTAGCAAGGATGCTAATACTTGTGATTAATAAATACTCTGATGTAAACATAATTTTTATATCATTTGTACTTGCACCTAATGATTTCATGATTCCAACTTCTTTAATCCTCGTATGAACTGTATAATTTATTAAAGCGATTACAGATATAATTGATACGACAGTTAAAATTTGAGTAAATGCCTTAACAATATTAATTATATCATTTAAATTTTCATATACATTATTCACTTCATCATTAATAGTTAGATTAAAGTAATAATTATCATCAAGTGAGTCAATAATATGTATTGTCTCATTTCTTGTTTTTTCATCAAAATTAGATAGATAAATTTTTAAATTTTTAATGGGTTTATTATCACCAATAATTTTTATTAAATCATTTTTAATTAAATAAATATCTATATTGCTATAATCCCAAACTGATTTATTAACAATTCCCGAAATAGGATAATTCAAAGTTTCACCCTTTCCATTAATAAGTTTCAAACTTTGACCTTTAAGCTTTTCCCAAATATCTTCATCAGAAATCATATTCATATCATATCTTGAGTACAATGATTTCTCAGTATCGTCAACTAAATTGATAGCCATTTTAATATCCAGTAAGACTTCATTTTCTGCTGGATAATTCCCGCAAACAAGAGCTTCATGTAAATAAAAATCCTTTTCTTTATCAGGCAATAATTCATAGTTAATACTACTAAACTCGTTATTAATTAAATAATTAATCAATTCTTTGTAAATTGGGATAACAGATTGAACATTTTCTATTCGCTTTATTCTATTAATTTCACTATGATTAAAATCACTATTATCAGACTTCGATATCTCTATTAAGTTCATAGGTGTTCTATTGGCAGTTACTCTGTAGATATCATTTTTAATATCTTTATTTGCGATAATAAGTGATGTCATGACTAAACTTAATATGATAGTACAGATAAAAAACAGTGTTAATGAGGATATCCATTTTTGACGTAAATTTCTCATCCCTAAAAATAAAGCAGCTTTAAACTTAATTTTTTTATTCTCTTTTGCTACAACCTTTTTTGCTGCTACTTCAACAACAGTTTTATCCTCTTTAATCATTCCATCACTTAACCTAATAATTCGCGTAGCATAATTCTTAATTAATTGTTCCATATGCGTTACGACAATTACTAATTTTTCTTTACATACTTCCTTTATTAAATCTAATATTTGCTTGGCTGTTTTTTTATCAAGCTGACCTGTTGGTTCATCAGCTAAAATAATATCAGGATTATTTACTATCGCTCTAGCGATCGCGACTCTTTGTTGCTCTCCTCCAGATAAGAAACCTGGTTTTTTATTTATCTGTTTCTCTAATCCGACTTTCTTTAAAACATCTAAGACGAGTTTTTTTCTCCCTTCTTTACAATAACTATTTAAAATTAATACAATTTCAACATTTTCATAAACAGTTAAATGATTAATAAGATTATAATGCTGGAAAATAAAACCTACTTTTACATTACGATATGTGTTCCACTCATTTTCACAAAAACTTGTAACGTCTATGCCATCAAGATAAAATGTACCCTTATCAAACGTATCAAGGCCGCCTATAACATTGAGTAAAGAAGTTTTTCCCGCTCCGCTTCTTCCGACTATGGAAATAAATTCCCCATATTTACATTTAAGATTTATATTCTTTAATGCTTCATACTTTTTCCCCGATTTTAATATATAGGATTTATCCAAATTCTTTAAATAAATCATCCTATTCTTCTCTCAACGCATCAATAATTGGTAATTTCTTAAATTTTCTAATCGGTAAAGCATAAGCAATTATCAATAGCACAAACACAATTAAAACCAGATACCATTTTATCGGAATAATATTTAGTTTTTGATAATCTGGAGAATCTCGATAAATTTGGTTGTTAAAATAATTATTTAAGTAAATCTTAATTGATATTGTAACAACAAATGTTATTATTAAACCCAAGAAACTTAATGTTATTCCTTCAAGGTACAGTAATTTTTTTATTGTTTTTCTCTCATAACCCAATGCAAATAAAGTCCCAAACTCTCGAGTTCTTTTTCTTATACTGGTGAAAATTATTCCCCCGGTAATCATAGTAGAAATTAAAAAGATAATGACACTGAATATTATGCCAACATTTAGCATAAAAAGTGAATTTCTATTAATATAGTCATAATAATTATCCACTGGGTCTGAAAAATAATTAAACCGAGCGTCTTTTAAAATTTGCTTTATTGTCCCTATTCTTAACTGATAATCATTATTTTTTATTTCAATCAATAATACAACTGGTTGATAATAATCCATAATATCGGAAGTTTTTGGTTTTCCATAATATTGATTTTCGATTTCATAAAACAAGTCCTTTGTGACAAATAACCTGGTATTATCGGTATTAAGGGTAGATGTTATTAGCTTATCGTCATCAACGATACCAGAAATAATTAAATCATTTCTGTAAAAACGGAGATATTTATCTTCACTAAATTGATAACAGGTAGGGCAGTTATTAAAGGATTCTGTAAAATAAGCAATATTGATTAATTTAATCTCAGTTAATATCGCTTTATTAGACATAGCTTTAATTTTGTTTTTATCCATATTATTTTTATCGTAATAATCAAAAATAAGACTAATTGCAGTTTTCTTTCCAATTAAGGCTTCATTTTTATTATTTGGATAATTTCCAGCTAAAATTTTATCTTCTATATAAGTATTATTATTAATTAATATTGTTTCTAACATTAACTGTCCATAGTTTGTTCCGTCTGATATTAGTTGGTCTTTAATATCACTACCCTCATTAAAACCAAAGGTTGGTATTAACAATGTGATAAAATATATATTTTTAATGGCAGCTATACTTTCTAATTGTTCACGATATTCACGATATTCAGGTGTCTTTTTACTATTAGAATAAATAACAAATTTATCTATATCATAGTCTCTACTTATTATTTGATTAATATTTTCTCTCTCTCCAATACCTATTCCTAAAATTATTAGAAATGTTGACATGCAAATAATCATGACTAATAATAATATAGTAACTAATCTTTTTCTAGAAAAGACATTTTTTAATGCCATAAAGAATAAATCTTTAAATTGCACTTTCTTTGTCTCGTACTCCTCATTATAAAATTCATCACTTATTTTTACAGTTTTTAGAATCTCTTCTCCTGATATTCTACCATCAACAATTCTTACAATTCTAGTTGCATATAAACGTGCATCTTCTTCCATGTGAGTAGCCATAATAACAAGTTTATTTTTGCATAATTCTTTAATTAAATTTAGAATCTCTCTCGCAGTATCTGTATCTAATTGTCCAGTTGGTTCATCAGCGATAATAATATCAGGATTATTTACTAAAGCTCTGGCGATTGCGACACGTTGCTGTTCACCACCAGATAAATAGTCTGGTTTTTTATCAAGATGTTCCCCTAAACCCACTCTTGTTAATATTTCTTTTGCTTTTCTATTCCGTTCTTTTTTTGTAATTCCCTTTACTGTCATGGCGATTTCAATATTTTCCAATACTGTTATATTAGATATTAAATTAAAGTTTTGAAAGATAAAACCAATTTTTGTTTTACGAAAACAATCCCAATTTATATCATGACTATTTTGATTATCAATCTTATATTCTCCCATAAAATCACTATCTAGTCCACCAATAATATTTAGGAGTGTTGATTTTCCCGAACCACTTTCTCCTAAAATAGTGATAAATTCACCTTTGTTAAAGTTAAGACTAATTCCTTTAATAACACGATTTATATAACCATTTTGAAGTTTGTATGTCTTTTCTATATTCTCTAATAACAGCATTTTTTCTCCCCCCTCTGTTAAAAATTATATTAAAATGCATAGTTACAATAAAATCAGAGATGTATTATCTCTGATTTTATTGATACTAACATCTATTACTACCTATAAGATTAAAAAATTAGTAATTCGTTTGCCACCAGGTTATTCGTGCATCATTTTTGTTTTCAGTAGGTACCTTTTTGAACCATTTCCATTCATAATCTATATCATTATATACTTCCATATATACAGGATAATCATTAGAGAGATTTATTCCTACCCTAAAAGACTTAGTTACATTCTTGTTCTCATATCCTACCCTATCCAGTCCTTCTCTATCTTCTACAATTCGAATCGTAATTGGATCAGAAGAACTACCTATCCATACATCAAAATGAGCATATTTCCAATTTAAGGTAGAATTTAAAGGTAGTATTCGACCTTTTACTTCTCCCTTAAGAGAAACAGTATTAATAGATTGACCTTCGTTAATTGTAATTGGATTTCCCTTAGAATCCTGAAAATACACTACATTTGATTCTATTGGTTCATAAGCTTTCGATGTAAGATTTCTAAATAAAACAAAAGTAAAACCAAATACCACTAAAAGTAAAAACACTCCAATTATAATCTTTTTCATTATATATCCTCCTCTCATTAAAATTAATTATATTTTAACATTAAATACCTATATAATATGTAGAAGTTTGTAATTACTTTATATAATTAAATTGATTTTTTTTCTAACTCTATATATATCATCTTATCCTTATCTTTTCTCATTACTCCCTTTACTGTAGTGGTAATCTCATTATTTTCTAATTTAGTTATGTTAGTATTAAATCAAAACCCCCAAATGAATTCGTAAAACAGTTCAATTAGCTGCATAACCTAATTTTTTAGTCCAAGTTTTTGACATCATATCATATTTATCTCTAACTTAGATAAGTCTAGCATTATTACACTAAGTATAATACTATTAAGATTATTGATATAAGCAACCTAATAATATGATGCCGATAATTAAGCTTATTGTTTAGTTTAAATCCATTAGCAATTGCGGCAATATGTATGAGTAATATACTTCCTAGTAACATATAAAAGTAATAAAAACTTTTATCTGATAAGATAGAAGCTAAAATCATTAATATTCCGCTTCCAATCATAAACGAACTACTCCATAAGGCAATTTGTTTTTGTTTTAGTTGCATAAACCCCGCGAAAATATTTATACTACCATAGATAATACCTAAAACTAATAAAACATAATACATTATCTTATTCTCCTTTCATATTCCTCTAAATCACATAATTCAGCTTCTAATTGGTTTATAAATTGTTCAATAAAAGCCTTTTTTTGATTAATTATAAGTTGTGCTGTTCTAGTTTTTAACATCGCTTTTGTTTCATCACAAAAACTTAATTCTTTATTTATTATCCGCTTATTTAAAGAACTAAAAAATAATCCATTCGTATTATCAAGCCAATTTGCGGACATAAATATTGACATAACACCAATTTCATCTAAAAGGTCAGCATCTTTTAGGACCATTGAACAATAGTCAATATCATTAGCACTTTTATTTGAATGATTTTCGATTAATGATAATAAATAGTTGACATCCGGTATTTGTCGTTTAATATCTCCATTATCATTTAGCCAGGATGAAACAATCGCTTTACTTATTAATGCATGATTTTCCCTTTGATGAATTCTACCGATATCATGTAAAATACATGCTAAGCGTGTTATTAATACCTCTTCTTATGCTAAGTGATTTTTGTCTAAAGCAATAATCCTTCGAGCATAGTTTTCAACTCGTAGTGAATGTAGCACAACAAACCTCCAATCACCACGCCAGGGGTGGATAACCTCATAGTTTACCTTCAGGTCCCTAAGATATGAAATCAGAAAATCTTTTCCAGACTCTAAAACATCTACTTTCATCCTTTTTTCTCCTCCACAACTTTAAATACCACTTCTACCTCATTTTCATCCTTAATAAATCCAAACTTTTCATATAGCTTTCTAGCACCGATATTATTTATCTCGACCCATAACATTGCTTTATTAATCCCTTTATCAAGTGCTTTATTAAGACCTGATAAAAGTAGTTTAGTACCTATTCCTTGTTGCCGTTTAGAATTTATTACACCAATATTTCTGATAAAACAATTACTTTTTCCGTAAACGTTAATCACAATAAAACCGAGGATTTGATTATCTGCTTTATATGTTAATATGATATAATCTTCATCATTTAACCAAGTTATAAGTTCAGCTTTAGTGTTATTAAACTCAGTAAATAGTAATTTTTCAACTTTCAAAAATTCATCAATTTCATTTTTTTGTAAATTAAATATCCCGTCACTATCAATATCAAAACCTTTTATTTGCTGGCAAAAATAAGCAATATGAGTTTTTTCCAAAGTATATCCATAACGATTAATGATTTTCTTTTTATCTATAACATCATTAATAGACCCTGCATAACGAAAAATAAACTCACCTTTATACCTTTTTTTTATCACTTTTAGTCCCTTAATTAAAGCACTGATTTTATTAACACCCCATAATAATTCAGTTTCTTCACCAGTTTTACCTAATAGAAAAATCCCATCGGAAAACTCAAAATAAGCGATTACATCTATTTCGCCATAAAAGAAATGTATTTTATAGTTTTGTGCTTTTTTATATATACTTGATAAATCCATACTATCACCTAATATTTATATCATATAAAAAAAAAGGGGTAAAAGCAAGAAAAAAAGGACTTAATAGTCCTTTAAATTACATCATATCCATTACGCCCATATTTGGAGCTGGAGCTACTTCTTCTTTTGGTAATTCGACAACTGCAGCTTCTGTTGTTAAGAATGATGAAGCAATACTTGCAGCATTTTGTAAAGCTGTTCTAACAACCTTAGTTGGGTCAATAAGACCTGCTTCAAACATATTAACGAAACGGTCACCTAATGCGTCATAACCTTCATCAGGCTTTAATTGTTTTAATTTATGTACAACTACTGAGCCATCAAGACCAGCATTTTCAGCGATTTGTCGTACTGGAGCTTCTAAAGCTCTTAAAACGATATTAACACCTGTTAACTCATCACCTTGAGCTTTTATTTTAACTATCTTATCATAAATATTCATTAATGCTGTTCCACCACCGGCAACAATTCCTTCTTCTACTGCAGCACGTGTTGAATTAAGGGCATCTTCTATTCTTAATTTTCTTTCCTTTAATTCTGTCTCTGTAACAGCACCAACTTTAATTACGCCAATACCACCAGATAATTTAGCTAAACGTTCTTGTAATTTCTCTTTATCATAGTCTGAACTTGTATCTTCCATTTCTGAACGGATTTGGTTAATCCGATCTTGAATTGCTTCTTCGGTACCTGAACCTTCAACAATTGTTGTATTATCTTTAGAAATGATTACTTTAGATGCACTACCTAATTGTTCAAGTGTTGTTTGTTTTAATTCAAAACCTAAATCAGAAGTAATAAATTCAGCTCCTGTAAGTGCTGCGATATCTTCTAATAAACGTTTACGTCGGTCACCAAATCCTGGTGCCTTTACTGCTACAGCCTGGATAATACCTTGTAATTTATTGACAACTAATGTCGCAAGTACTTCTTGTTCCACATCTTCAGCAATCAATAAAATTGGTCTTGCTTCATTGCGAACTTGTTGAAGTAAAGGAATAATTTCTTGTACATTGTTTATTTTGCTATCAGTCACTAAGATAAAAGGATTACTTAGTTCAGCAATCATCTTATCTGAATTAGTAGCCATGTAAGGAGATAAATAACCTCGATCAAATTGCATACCTTCTACAACTTCAAGATCAGTATCTAATCCGCGAGATTCTTCTAAAGTAATAACACCATCATTACCAACCTTTTCCATTGCATCAGCAATTAATTTACCTACTTCATCACTACCAGCTGAAATTGCTGCTACTTGTGCAATTTCTTCTTTACTACTAATTTTACGGGAAGTTTTACTTAATTCTTCTAAGGCAACTTTAGTAGCATTTTCAATACCACGGCGAACAATCATAGGATTAGCACCAGAGGTAATATTTTTTAAACCTTCCTTAATCATTGCATGTCCTAATACAACCGCAGTAGTTGTACCATCACCTGCAATATCATTAGTTTTGATTGCAGCTTGCGCTACAAGTTGCGCACCCATATTTTCAAATTTATCTTCTAATTTAATTTCTTTCGCAATAGTTACACCATCATTTACAATCATTGGTGCAGAATAACTTTGCTCGAGAACGACATTTCGTCCTTTTGGACCTAATGTTACTTTAACAACATCTGCTAGCTTATTAACACCAGCTAACATTTTACGACGAGCATCTTCGCCAAACTGAATATCTTTAGCCATTTTTTTCTCTCCTTTCGATTACTCTATTATCGCTAAAATATCTTTTTCATCAACAACCAAATATTTCTTATCATCTATTTTTGCCTCGGTTGCTGCATATTGCGAATAAATAACCTTATCTCCAACTTTAACATCAAAACTGTCTCTTTGACCATTTTCTAGCCTTTTGCCAGTGCCAATAGCGATTACCTTCGCAATATTTTTTTCATCGTTTACATTATCAGGTAAAATAATACCATCAAATGTTTTCTTTTCGGCTTCAAGTTTTTCTAATAATACTCTTTGACCTAAAGGTTTTAGCATATGTATAATACCCTCCTTGTTAATTTTTGTTAGCAATCTATTAGATTGAGTGCTAATCACATATATTATTATACATCTATATTATATTTTTGCAAGTATTTTTTATACATTTTTTACTAAAAAAAAGAAAGTTAACTAACTTTCAATTATTCGTATTTGTTTTTAACAAAAAAGAGAAACGATTGTAATTCATTCAATAAATCAACATCATATACATAGACACTACGTGAAATATTTAAACTAATAGATGAGAAATTAAATATTCCTCTTATTCCGCTTGCTTCTAGTCTTTCAGCAATTTCATTAGCATTTTTAGCTGGCACGGATAAAATCGCAATTTTTATCTTATTCGCTTTAATAACTTGTTCCAAATTATCAATATGTTCGATTTTAATACCACTAAATTCTTTACCGATTAAATCTGGTGAGACATCAAAAGCATGAGATATTTTTATCGGATTAATACTGTTTTGTAATTGTGATTTCATCACATTATATTGTAAAAACGCCTTTCCTAAATTACCAACACCAATCATTACACACTGTTCAATATTATTTAAATCTAAAAAATCATTTAAGGCAAATAAGACCTTATTAACCTCATAACCAAATCCTTGTCTACCAAGTTCACCGATATAAGAAAAATCACGACGAATTGTAGCGGGGTCGATCTTTAACATATCACCAAGTTGTGAAGATAATATTCTTTGAATTCCTTGCTCATGCAAACTTTCAAAACAGCGACGATAAAAGGGTAAACGCTTAACTGTTGCTTTGGGAATCTTCTGCATTATTACACCACCTTCTTTTTTTTCACAAACTTTTGTTATTTATAATATAGCATTATTTTTTTTAATTGTAAATAGGATCTAGTTTTCGAAAGTTAAAAATTATGGTAAAATAATTAAGGTGATAAAAATGAATCTAATAAATGTAAATAATTTAGTTAAAACTTATGGCACTAATTTAATTCTTAATAATATTCACTTTAACCTTAATAGTAATGATAAAATTGCCATTGTTGGTAGAAACGGAGCTGGAAAATCAACCTTAATGAAAATTCTTTCCGGTTCCGAAGATTATGATCAAGGTAATATTTTTATCTCACCAAATATTAAAATTGGTTATTTTTCACAAGATAGTTTATTAACCTCTAATAATACTGTACTTGATGAAATGAAACTGGTTTTTGAAAAGCAAATTTCACTTAAAAATCAATTAGACGCACTAGATCCAACAAGTGAAGCTACATTAAATAAATATGCCCAACTTCTACAAACCTATGAAGAGTGTGGAGGATATACCTACGAATATAAAATTGAAACAATGTTAAATAAATTTGGCTTCAAGAATTATTATAACCACAATATTAATCATTTAAGCGGTGGCGAAAGAACAAGACTTGCACTGGCAAAATTATTACTTTCAGAACCTGATGTATTAATGCTTGATGAACCATCAAATCATTTAGATATTGAAACGGTTGAATTTCTAGAAAGCTTTCTTAGGGCTTATAAAAATGCTTTAATTATTGTCTCCCATGACCGTTATTTTATTAATCAAACGGTAAATCAAATCTATGAGCTAGAGTTTAATCAAGGTTATGAATATATTGGTAATTACGATGCTTATGTTGTCCAAAAAGCGAAGGTTTATGAGACCCAAAAAAAGCAATACGATTTGCAACAGAAACTAATTGAAAAAGAACAAGATTTTATTAATAAGAACTTAGCCCGTGCCTCAACCACAAAGCGTGCCCAATCACGAAGAAAAAAGCTAGAGAAATTAGCTGTTTTGGAGAATCCTAAAATCGACGATAAAAATATTAAAATGGACTTTACTTTTAACCGTAACTCTGGAAATATTGTTTTAGATATACAAGAGCTTACAATTGGTTATAATAAGCCTTTTATTAAAGCAATCAATTTTATCGTAAAAAAGGCCGACAAAGTCGCTATTCTTGGTCCTAATGGGATTGGTAAATCCACTTTATTAAAAACGATTAATCAAGAAATACCTGCTTTAGAAGGAAAAATTAGCTATGGTGCAGGATTAAAAATTGCTTATTTTGACCAAAATTTAAGTCTATTACACACAAATAAAACAGTTCTTGATGAAATTTGGGATGAAAACCGGACAATGCTTGAAAAAGATATCAGAACTGTATTAGGAAAGTTTTTATTTTCTAATGATGATGTTTATAAAATTGTTAATGATTTATCCGGAGGCGAGAAAGTACGACTTGCACTCGCAAAGTTAACTCTTAAAAAAGCCAATTTACTAATTCTTGATGAGGTAACTAATCATTTAGATATTATGAGCCGAGAAATATTAGAATCAGCTCTGATAAATTTCACTGGAACAATTGTTTTTGTCTCACATGACCGCTTTTTTATTAATAAAGTTGCGACTAAAATTATTGAATTAAGAGATAATGAGGCTATTGAATATCTTGGTGATTATAATTATTATCTCGAAAAAAAACAAGATATCAAAATCGTAAAAGCTGTTAAATCTAACAATTTAGAGAACTATGAAGAACAGAAAAAGGAAAAAAATGCCTCAAGAAGATTAGCAAAACAAATTAAAGAGATCGAAAAAGAAATTGAAACGCTTGAAAAAGCACTTCAAGACTTAAAAGCTGAACTTGAAAAACCAGAAGTATACAGCGATTATATAAGAGGTCAAAAAGTTCATGATGAAATTATCAAGAAAAAAATGAAATTAGATCATAAAATTCATTTATGGCTGGAGTTGTGCAACCAAAACAATTAATAAAACAGAACTTAAGGCTAAGTTCTGTTTTTATATTCATAATCTAAAATACTCATAAACAAATCTGATTCAAATTTATCTTCAATTAAAGCGCCTTCTCGGTCTATTCCTTCAACAATAAATCCACATTTTTCATAACATCTGATTGCTCGTTTATTATACTCTAAAACCCTTAAATCCACTTAATGAAGCTTAAGGACATTAAAAGCAAGTTAGTTGCTTCGGTACTAAAACCTTTACCCAGTTTATTTATATCATGAATTTCGATACCGTATCGGGCACGTTTATCTTGCTCATTTACAGTTAAACGGACAAGACCAATACATTTATTATTATGTTCTATAACCAGATATAAGGATGGTTTACAGCCCATTTTATTGCTTTTTCTCTTGTTAAAGGTTTAATATATCTCGTGTCTCCTCCGTACATTCTAATAATTTCAGGATTTTTACCACATTGTAAATAATCTTCAATATCAGTTTCTTTTGGAGCCCTGAGAATAATATGCTTACCTTTCAGGGGAATCTTCTCAATCATCACTATCCTCACGATCTTCAAACAAACTTATTTGTTCAGATAAATTTTTATATGGGACCCTGGCCGAAGGTACAACATCAGCGGTATATTTTAAATGCGCATCTTGATCATCAAAAAAGATATCAGCACCAAAAGCTTTAAGAATCTCTGCTTTTCTTACACCACCTAAGAAAAAGACTTCGTCAATTTTAACATCCCAAACTTGAAGCGTACGAATCACCCTTTCATGAGCAGGGGAAGATCTTGCAGTTACTAAAGCTGTGCGAATTGGCATCTCCAAATTTATAAACTCTTTTTGAATCCTTGAGATAGCTTTCAGTAATTTGGCAAAAGGACCTTCTGGTAAAGGTTTTAGGGCATTTTGCTTTTCATGTTGTGCAAAGGCATCTAATCCCTCTTTTTGAAAAATCCGTTCTGATTCATCAGAAAATAGTACTGCATCGCCATCAAAAGCAATCCGAATTTGTTTTCGATTATCATCATGTTGGTATTCATAATTATATATTAACCCCGCGGCAATATTCCCATTTATCGCATCTTGAACATCCTCAACATTCGTTGATAAGAATAAAGCAACATTAAATGCTTCAGCATAAGGTTTTATTGGCATTCCTGATGTTAAAGCAGCTCTTGAAATATCTAAACCGTAATGTTCAATCGAGTTGAAAAAACGCAGGCTAGAACTTGCGCTATTTCTACTCATAATAATTACTTCCACTAACCTTTTATTGGGGATTAATTCATTTAATCTAAGCAAGTTTTTAACTAATTTAAATCCTGGACCCGGTTTTAAAATATCCTTCTCATGTTCAATTTGATATTTTAAATACTCGTCCAGTCCTTTTGTTTCAAATATATTATGTTCTGTTGTTAAATCAAATAAGGCACTAGATGATATCCCAACAACTAAATAACTCTTTAAATCATAAGCCACATAAATCACTCCAATTTGACTGTAATAACATTATACTACAATAAAAGTCGCTTATTCAAGCATTCCTTTGTTAATAATATCTTTATTTATCAGCATTTTTTTTCCTAATGCGATTACAGTGTCTAAATCATAATTTTCATCTAATAAAATAATATCAGCATCTTTTCCTACCTCAAGTCCTTTATTAACTAAATTCAAAGCTTTACTGACATTACTTGTCGCAAACTTGATTACGTCAGTAATTGATAAACCGTTATTTATTAAATACTTTATACTATTAATAATTCCATCACAACTTTGAATACCGATTTTACTTAATTTACCTTCACTGTCATATTTTGAATAACTACCATTACCATCAGAACTGAAAGTAACAAAATCATAATAAGCTTTATCAATTTGGGCTAAATCATTTAAGAGTTTCTCATTATTTCCACCCACCGTTATATCAATATAACCACCTAAACTCAGAAATTTAAGACTATCTTGAAATAATTTTTCATTTCGCGTTACATGTGTAGGCCGAAAATGCCAAATTGGTAAACTTGTTTCGGTTAAGATCGTAAATATTTGTTCTAAGCCTCTTTCATCATCCCCCATATGCAATGTGAGGATCCCTGGTTTACCAGCAATCATACTTGCAACTCTTACCTTAGCTGCTAGTTTTTTTAATTCATCGGTCGTAATATATGACTCCCGATGATCTGATAAAGCTAATTTAACCCCGATTATTTCTTCAATATATGCGATATCCTTTGAAATTGAACCAGTTAAAGTGGGAGAGGGATAATTATAAGCTCCAGTTAAACAATAAGCAGTAATTCCTTCTTGTTTTAAAGCTTTCGTTTTCGCAACTAATGCTTCGATGTTTTGCGTTAAAGAATCAGTACCGAGTAACCCTACAAGAGTTGTGATACCACCACTTATTAAACGACTAAGGTTAACCTCCCTAGTCCGTGTCTGGTATCCTCCTTCTCCACCTCCACCGGTAATATGAAGATGTTGATCAATTATACCAGGTAAAGCAATAAAACCCCTTTTATCGATTATTGTAGCCTCACTGCAGCTTATATTAGGCTCAAGCTTGACAATTTTATCAAAACAAATGAGGATATCTTGGATTCCTTGATAATTAGGATTATATAATGCGACATTTTTAATTAAAGTAAGCATAACTTCACTCTTTTCTATATCATGGTGTAATATTATTATAAAATGTGAAACTTATTTTTTCAATACTCACAAGCAAAATCAATTATCATATTTTAAGTTAGAAACAATAAATGGTGATATCATGAATGATTTCCGAAATCTCTATTCAACATTATTAATATTTTCCAAAGAAGAACTCGTTGTCATAGCCACAATATTAGGCATTATTATTGCCAACCAACTAACTGTCGAAGAACAAGCAGTGATGGGTTCATTTTTTACCCTTTTAGCAGATACCATATTATTAATGGCATCACAACAAGCTCTTATTCAAGCAGCAATTGATGAACAAAAAAACTTTATCAACAAAAAAGAAGAGGATAAAGAAAAGGAGCTTGCGAAAAAAGAAATTGATTCAATAAAGCAACAATTAAAAAAACTGGAAGAAAAAATCATGCCATCTAAAAAATAATTGGGATTTTCAACCCACACTTCTTACACTTTCCTTGATTAGTATTATCAAGATCATTTTCGCGATTATATACAAGATTATGGCATTCTGGACAATAAGTATTATTGTCTGTTGAAGCAATATTCCCTAAGTAAACATAATTTAGATGTTTTTCAGCTTCTGCTTTAGCGCGTAACATTTGTTTGATATCTGTAGCTTGATGCTTCATTTTATAACTTGGGAAATACCGCGAAAGGTGGAGCGGGATATTTTTATTCAATTTACTAATGAACAAAGCGATGTTTTCAATCTCAGCTAGTTCATCATTTTCACTCGTAATCATTAGTGTCGTAACCTCAAGATGACTCTTTCCATTTACAAGCTTAATCGTATGTAAAACTGGTTCTAAACTTGCTTTACAGATATTTTTATAAAAATGATTAGTAAATGCTTTTAAATCGATATTAAAAGCATCAATATAAGGAAGAATTTTTAATAACGGTGCTTCATTTATATAACCATTAGTAACAAGAACAATAACTTTATTGGGAAATTGTTTTTTAATTTGTTTAACACTATCATAAATAAACTCATACCACATAAATGGCTCATTATATGTAAATGCAATCCCAATATTATCAGGTATCATATCAATATAGTTTAAAACATCTGTTACCGATATTTTCTGATACCTTGCCTTATTTTGTGATATTTGATAATTCTGACAAAAAGTACATTTCATGTTACATCCAAAAGTACCGAGCGACAAAATTTTTCCTCCTGGCTTAAAATGATAAAGTGGTTTTTTTTCTATCTTATCTAAAGCCATAGATGTTAAAAAGCCATAATTTAAAGTTAATAAATTATGGCTAGAATTTTGACGTACATGACATAAGCCTGTTTTTCCCTCACCTATTAGACATTCATGGGGGCATAGCTCACAACGGATTTTATTAGCCTCAGCTTTAAAAAAGCTTGCTTTCATTTATAGTTCACCTTCAATATGTCTTTCTACTTGAAAACGTTCTAAATCAAAATGCTTATTAGGGTTGATTCCTGCCTTTTTACAGGCAACATTAATTTGTTCCTCGATTGTATCTACACCATCTAAATCAGGAAGTAACAATCCTCTTTTTCGACCTTGAGCAACAATAATCCCAAAGATTCGCGGATTTAAATCATCCAGTGTTGCTTTAGTAGGTTCGCTTAAAACATCAACACTAATATCAATCGCTAACAATTCCTTTTCCTCTAAAGGAGCAAAACGCGGGTCTTTAAAAGCTGCTTCAACTGCATTATGAATAATTTCATGCGCGACTGATTGTGTTGTTGGTAAAAATGTACCAATACATCCACGTAAATCGCCATACTTTTTTAGTGAGACAAAAACACCTTTACGAGTATTTACTAATTCTTCTGGTAAATCTAATGGTACATCCATTAATTTTTTATTTTGAAAATAATAGTTTAGACTTTCACGAGCTAATTTAACATAATGATCAGAACGCTTTACTTTTTCATTAAATTTAGTAAGTTGATCCTGTTTTAATTCTTTACTGAAGTCCTTATCTTCTACACTTTGAAAAGCCATAACACCATAACCGACGCCAAAAACACCTTCATATGATAAGAGTTCGCTGGTAAATTTACCTAAAGCTCCTAATAAAACCAAAATCGAGCGATAACCACATTCTCCTGCTTCAGTAATATCAGATTTCTTAATCTTAAATATTTCTTGCGTATTACCAGATTCTAAATGTGATAAAATCGCATCATCAAATAGTTTCCCTTTTGGAGAGTATGAATAGGGTCCCGAACTACTTAAACGATGTGATAAATCACCGCTGGCAATTATCACACAATTCCGCTTTAACTTCTTAATGGCTTCTTTAATATAAATACCAAATTGATATAACTCCATAAATGTTAACATTCCATAAGTTATATGTACTATTTTATAATCCTGATAGAACTGATCAATAAAATATAAAGGAATAATACTTCCATGATCTAATTCAAATTCGCGATTAAAATGTTTTAAAAACGAATTAGTAATACCAACAGTTTGAATATCTCCTTCGTTAGCGTAAGACAATATAGTATCTGTTAATTCTAAATCTATTTCTTTATCCATTTTAACATCAGGTGCTTGAAATTTAGCTAAACTACCTGATATACTATCCTCTTTAGTTAAAGCAATTGCATCACTAAAAACAGGTCCATGGGAAGTAATAACAATGATCGTATCAGGTTGTTTTGAACTAACTTCTTGACCTATTTTCTTACATGCATTAATTGTCTTTTGAATTTTCTTTTCCTCACCTTTTCCTACCTCAGGTATAATTATCGGCGGATGGGGCATTAAGTAATAACCAATATTGTTTGTCATTATATCACCTCTTAAGATAATTATACCATAAATCGTTTAAAATTTCTATATATATCTATATTGTAGATAAACTTTTAATAATTCCATAAACTAAGCTAATAAACCTTTCCTTTGCTTGATTTGCCACAGCGATTACATCTTCGTGGCTGAGGGGTTTTTTTAATATCCCACTAGCCATATTAGTTAAACAGGAAATAGCGATAACTTTCATATTTGCATGGGAGGCAACTATTGCTTCTGGAACTGTTGACATTCCCACTGCATCAGCCCCTAAAGTTCTAATCATTTTTATTTCTGCTGGGGTTTCATAAGCTGGACCACTCCACCAAGCATATATCCCTTGATGGATTGCTATTTCGTTGGCTTCAGCTATTTTAATGACCAATTTTCGTAAATCACTATCATATACATTACTTAAATCAGGAAATCTTGTTCCGAGACGTTGATCGTTTTTACCTATTAAAGGATTAATTCCTACTAAATTAAGATGATCAGTTATTAACATTAACTCTCCTGGTTTATACTCCAAATTTACTGCCCCACAGGAATTAGTTATTATTACATATTCTACCCCTAAGGCTTTTAATACACGAATGGGAAAAGTCACTTCATCAAGTGAATAGCCCTCATAATAATGAAATCTTCCTTTCATGGCAATTACAGGCTTACCAGATATTTTACCAATAATTAATTCATTAGCATGTCCTATTGCTTCAGATTTCGCAAAATAAGGAATCTCATGATAGGGTATTATCACTTTAGCGGCAAATTCATCAGCCAAACTACCAAGCCCTGAACCTAAGATTAAGCCAATCTTAGGTTTTATGTCTATTTTTTCACTAATATATTTTTTTGCTTCTAATACTTGAGTGATATTATGCATTATAAAACAACCTTTCTATATAATAATAAATATCTATAATTATAACATATGGAGCTTAAATAAATGTAATACTTTAATTTCTTTATAATATATTTAGAGGTGAAAGAGATAATTTTAAAAATGGAAAATATCATAAGAAGATTTAAAGCATTAGATTACCTTTCTGCGAATGAAGGAGAATTAATCGGCTTAATTACTTATTGCCAATATGGACTTCATAAAAAAAGGCGTATATTTTTATACGCCCTTATTTTTTAATTCCAAGAGAATTCGGTCACATGTTGCAGGGAACTCCGTTAATCTAACGCCAATTGCATCATAAATCGCATTTAAAATCGCTGGTGCTGTAGGTAACATAGCTGGTTCTCCTAACCCTTTCGCGCCATATGGTCCTGATGCTTCGTTTGCTTCAACAAAATAAGTTGTAACTTTTGGCATGTCTTTACTAGTAGGAATTATATAATCTGAATAATTACAATTTTTAATACTGCCTTTAAGAACATTAACTTCTTCCATAATCGCATATCCCATCCCCATAGAAACACCACCGATTATTTGTCCTTCAGCTAAGACAGGATTAACAATTTTACCTGCATCATATACCGCTACTACATCGATTACATCTACCTTTCCTGTTTCACAATCTACTTCTACTATTGCCCGATTTATCCCGAATGTATATGGCCAGTATGGCTCACCTATACCTGTTTCTAAATCTACTTGAGAAGTTGTAGCTTTGAAATAGCCTTCGTATTTTAATTCTTGATTATCACTAATAAATTTTTGATAAAGTTCAGTTAATACCTTTTTATTTTTAATGATTTCAACCTTATTATAATACTTATCAATATTAATTTTTATTTTCTTACAGGCATCTAAGACAGCATTTCCAGTATTATATGTTTGTCTACTTGCTGCAGCAGTTCCAGAATCCAGCATTTTACTAGTATTATCATACTGCAGTTTAATTAAATTACGATCAATATTCAATGTTTCTGATGCGATTTGCCACATGACACTTATACCACCTGAACCTACATCGGAAACCTCAACAGATAAGATAATTTCTCCGTTAGCATTTATTTCTACTGTGGCTCTTGACTCATCTGGAAAACCGTTCCCATAACCTGTACCATAAAATGTAGCCGCATAACCTATTCCCCGTTTTTTCATTCTCTCACATCCTTATCAAGCTGAATATTGTCAATTTGAGCAAGTTTTTCCATACATTCCTTTATACCCACACTACTCTTTAGTTCTTGAAGCGTAGCAGTTACACTACCAACTTTAAAAGCGTTAAGATATCGAAATTGTAAAGGATGCATGGCTAATTTTTCAGCCAGGATGTCCATTTGTGCTTCATGAGCTAAAGGGACTTGTGCAGCACCAAAGCCTCTCATTGCCCCACTATATGGATTATTAGTATAAATAGCTTGTGCTCTCACATCAACATTAGGTATTTCATAAGGACCAGTTGCATGAACTGCTGACTTACGTAAAACATTCATTCCCCAAGATGCATATGCTCCTGTATCTCCATAAATTCTTACTTTAAGTGCACAAAGTTTCCCATCATCTTTAACTCCTGTTTTATAATATAACTTCATTGGATGACGTTTACTATGAGAAATAACTGATTCCTCTCGGGAATATAGTACTTTGACAGGCCTCTTAGTAATATATGTCGCTAAAGCTGCATGACATTGAGGATTAATATCCTCTCTACCACCAAAAGCTCCACCAATAGTTGTATTAATTATCCTTATATCTTCCTCATTCATATCTAAACACTTAGCTACTTCCTCACGGTCATAGTGCGGATACTGCGTAGCGACATAAACATTAATTTTTCCATCATCATCGATTGTACTTACAGCACACTCTGGTTGCAAGAAAACATGCTCTGTCATTTGAGTATGATAAAAATTTTCAGCGATAAATGCAGCTTCTTCAAAACCTTTTTCGATATCACCTTTTTTAACCTTTATATCATATAAAATATTACTACCATCACCTAAGATAGGAGCATCTTCCTTTAATGCATCTTCAACTGTGAATACTCCCTTATACTCCTCATATTCAACTTTTACGTTGTCTAAAGCTATTTTTAATGAAGCTTTGTCTTTAGCGACAACAAGCAATAAACAGTCTCCTACTCTTTTAAAAACATCTTTAACAAGTGTGGGAATATCTTTAAAAATTACACCGTGAGAAATAGCACCTGGAATCATCTTATAATCGATAACCGCTACAACCCCTGGCACTTTTTTAATTTCTTCAGAATTGATACTTAATACTCTACCATAAGGAATTGTTGTTCTTTTTACTCCAGCATATAACATCCCCTCAATTTCAATGTCATCCGGATAAATTGCTTTACCAATTATCTTATCATAAGCATCAGGTCGAATTATATCTTTACCAACAGTTTTCATTATCTCCCTCCTATCTTTTTTTAAGTTTCTTTTGAGCTAGTTTTACCGCCTCAATAATTTTTTGATAACCTGTACAACGACACAAATTACCTGAAATTGCTTCTTTCATCTCTTTTTCAGTAGCATTGATATTTTTATCTAATAAAGCTTTTGCACTTAATATCATTCCTGGTGTGCAATAACCACATTGTACAGCGTTTACCTCCAAAAATGCTTCTTGAATTGGATGTAGTTCAGCTCCACTTATACCCTCAATTGTTGTAATCCTTTTTCCCTCACAACTAGTTGCCAAAACCATGCATGAATTATATATATCACCATCGATAATTACCGTACAAGCCCCACATTCACCTTCACCACAACCTTCTTTAGTGCCTTTTAATTTGAGCTCATCTCTGATAAAATCAAGTAATCTCATCATTGGTGGAATTTCTCTAGTATATAACTTCCCGTTAACAGTCATAGTTACCTTAATCATAGAATCACCTCACCATAAGCATTTTCTAGTGCCTTTTTAAAAACACCCTTAATTGCTTCTTTTTTAAATGGCATGGTTTTTCGTGTTTTAATACTTGCAAAAACCGCATTTTCTAACTTTTCTAATACTTCATCAGCTAATAAATAGTCTAAACTTTTACCAACAACCATTTTTTCAAGTTCTAATACTCTAAATGGATATCTCCCTACTGCACCTAAACAAACAGCGAACCTTTTTATTTTATTTTGCTTTACTTCTATACTTATAGCTGTATTAACCCTTGCTATTGCGAGCGAATTTCTTTTACCTAATTTATAAAAGCCGGTAAGTCTTTTTTTCTTGGGAATAATTATTTTTGTTAAGACTTCATTTTCTCTAACTTTTTCCTTATCATAATCAATAAAGTATTGTTCACAACTAATAAATCTTTCGTATTCAGCACTTTCAATAACTAATGTAGCATCTAAACTTATTAAACAAGGAGTTATATCAGCTGCTGGTGCACCATTAATAATATTTCCACCAATTGTGGCTAAATTTCTAATTTGCGGTGAACCCATACCCTTAGCAGAGTGATAAAGTGAATTAAAGTACTGCTTGATAATTTTAGCTTCTGATAAAGTTTTAAAACTCACCATACTGCCTATAACAATATCTTTCCGTACTTTTTCAATTTTTTTCAAGGCTTTAATATTTCCTAAATCAATTAAATACTGCGGTGACTGCTTTCCGTTTTTAATATCTAATAATAAATCCGTACCACCAGCTAAAATCTTACAATTTTGATACTCGGTGAATAAACTTTTTACTTCCGTTAGAGTTTCAGGTTTCAACACATCTAATACTTCCATCTTTTCCCTCCAATCTCTTTACTCATATAAACTAATAAACTTAAACTGAGGATAATAGAATAACCCTCTCGCAGTTATTTTTATTTCCGGAATAACTGGTAAAGCCATAAAGGATAATGTTATATATGGATCGATTCCTTCCTCTACCCCATAATCATGAGCCATTTTATTTAATTTTGTCATCTTATCATATAAGACCATCGGCTCGATCGATGAAATTATGCCACCAATTGGCAAACTAACAGATTCCAAGACTTTTCCCTGGGAACAAAAGACAATTCCTCCACCCATTTTAATTAGGCTATTAACTGCTAGCATCATATCATCATCATTAGAACCACAAACAACAATATTATGTGAATCATGTGCGATTGTTTGGGCAATAGCACAATCCTTTAAACCTAAGCCTTCAATATAACCAGTAAAACTCTTTCCTGTTCTTTTATGTCTTTCGATTACCGCAATTTTATTAAAACTTGTTATTTCGCTTACCGTTTTTTGTACCTTTTTGGTATATAATGACTTTGGTAAAACTTTAATGACATTTACTAAATTACCCGTAGGATTTGTCTTAAACAATGATTTAGCAATCGGTTTTAAGTTAAGCGCTTTTTTAACTTTTACTTTATCAAAATGAAAATTATCTTTGATAAATTGTCCGTTTTTAATAACTTGTTCAATATTTAAAGCTTCTAAATTATCAAAAATTACTAAATCAGCTTTTTTACCTGGTGCAATTGCACCTCTGTCTTTTAATCCAAAACAATTTGCGGCATTTAAAGAAGCAATAGTATATGCTTTTATTGGGTCTAAACCCGCTTTAATTGCTAACCTAATACAATTATCAATACTACCTGCTTCAACAAGATCTTCAATATGACGGTCATCAGTACAAAAGAGAAAACGTTGATAGTTTTTTTCATTAACCCCTTTAACAAGATTAGTTAAATCCCTGGCTTGTGAACCTTCACGCATTAATACATACATACCATACTTAACTTTTTCTAATGCTTCATCGACGTCTGTACATTCATGGTCCGTATTAATTCCAGAACATAAATAAGCATTAAGCTCGTTGAGATTAACTTTTGGTGCATGACCATCAATATTTTTATTAGCTTTTTTGGCATCAACAATTTTTTTCAACATCTCGTCATTATTTGTTGCAACTGCGTTAACATCCATTACCTCACCAAGCCCTAAAACTTTCTCTGAATGATAGAGTTTACGCAATTTTTTGGCATTTAGAAACGCACCATTATCTTCAAAATCTACAGCGGGTACACACGAAGGGAGCATAAAATATATATCATTTTTTGCTTTTTCACTATTTTTAAACATCATTTTAATCCCTTTAATTCCCATAACATTAGCTATTTCATGGGGGTCAGCAATTACTGTTGTTACGCCCTTTTTTATTAGGAGCTGCGAAAATAACTCTGGAACAACCATTGCTGATTCAATATGTACGTGACTATCGATAAAACCTGGTGCCACATATAAATTACTACAATCTAACTCTTTTTTCCCTTGATAATCCCCGATTCCAACAATCATATCGTGTTTAATCGCTATATCTTGTACTTCAATTTCTTGTGTATAAACATTTATTATAGATGCATTTTTTAGGACGATATCTGCTAAACCTCTTTTCATGGCAACATCGATATTTTCTTTTAAAATTTTCATCCTTATCCTCCAAAATATCTATATAGTCGGTCTAGACCCTCCTTTTTACTGCTTTTATAAAATTTTTGGTTCCTTAATCTCTTTCCCAGCCACATACCTTACTTTAATATTACGGTCATCACCTGTATAAATAAATTTCTGTAATCTTTCTTCAAGTGATAAAACCTTAAATTGAGGTAGTAAACTATCATCAATGACTAAAGCATCAAAATCATATCCAGCTTCAAAACTTCCAACTTCCCCAAAAAATTTACCTCCAGCTTTTGTAGCCAGGTAAAATACTTCTGGTGTTGTTAAAGGTTTATCAATTCTGTCAGAATAAACCCATTTTAAATTGGAAACTTGATGACAATTAATCATTACTTTTAACATCGACAAACTATGCCCTCCAGAAACATCACTTCCAAGACCTACTTGAATACCCCTAGTAATTAATCTTCTAATCGGTGCAATCCCACTGCTTAAATTACAATTAGAATTCGGACTATGGGCTACAAATACCTGCTTTTCTTTCATTAATTCAATTTCTTCTTCATCAACTAACACACAATGAGCCATTACAGTCGGTTGATTACCAAATAAGCTTGTTTCATTATATAATCCAGCATAGTTATTAGCATGCGGATGGAGTTCTTTTACAAAACTTATTTCGCCAAAATTCTCGCATAAATGCGATTGAATTGGAATCCGATATTTATCTGCCAAGCTACCTAGTCCTTTTAATAATTCTATAGTACAACTAGGAATAAAGCGCGGCGTAATTATCGGCTTAACCAAATCATATTTATCATGATACTCAACAATTAATGACTCAGTATCTTGAAGTGACTTTTCTGTTGTTTCAATTAAATAATCAGGAGAATTGCGATCCATATTGACTTTACCAACATAAGCACCAAGTCCAGCCTCATTAAACAAATCCATTAATTTCGCAGTACTATTTTTATGAATGGTGCCAAAAACACAAACTCTCGTTGTTCCTTGGAGCCATAAATCATGAATAAATCTTGAATATACTTTACTGGCATAATCTATATCGTGAAATTTACTTTCTTCAGGAAATGTATAAGCCTCAAGCCAAGGCATTAATTCCTTGTCTAATCCTAAACCGATATTTGGATACTGGGGGGCATGAACATGTAAGTCAACAAACCCAGGAATAATTAAATTATCTCCATAATCGATTAAGTGACAATTTTGATACTTTTCATCAAGCTCCTTATATACACCGATAACCTTTTTACCTTCTACAACAATATACCCTGATTTATATATTTCATAACAACCAAAATCTTTCGTATAAATAATATTTCCTTTAACCACTAAAAAATCTTTCATCTAATCCCTCTCAATCACAAATTATTTACCTCGGTAAAACGTAGCTTCAAGCGGAAGTTTTGTCCTAAATTTTCCATCATATTGATAATAAGCTCCTTGTACTGCTGGCGCGGTTGGGATTGTCGTTATTTCTCCAACTCCCTTAGCTCCATAAGCAAGTTCGGAGTTATTTTTCTCGATAATAATTGATGAAATCTTTGGTACATCCGTTGCCCTAAATAAACCTAATGTCCCAAATTTTGCTTTAGGATAGCCATCTTCAAGCGGATAATCCTCTGTTAAAGCATATCCTAACCCCATTACGACACCACCTTCAATTTGAGCCTCAACATTAAGTGGATTTATCGCTCTTCCTACATCATGACTAGCTATTACCTGACTTACCTTGCCATTATCATCTAGGATTACAACTTGAGTTGCATATCCATAGGTAACGTGACTTACTGGATTTTCTT
>CALFRW010000088.1 GCA_937919135.1 uncultured Haloplasmataceae bacterium | reverse complement strand
ACAATACTTAGAACAATTTAGCCTTAGATTGTCTAAAAAAATGGATGAACTACAGATGCATTATTTTAAGGAAGAAATTGATGAGTTGGGGATTGATGTTGGTCTTGATGAAAATAACAAGATTTGGATTTTTGAAGTAAACTGGCGCCCAGGGTGCCCACCTGCTTTTTATTTAGAGTTAGACGTCGTAAAAAATTTAATCAATTATGCCATCCTTCTCGCTAAACAGAGTGATTAAATGAAAACGATCGTCTTTATCAATACCCAAAAATCAGGTTCAAGTCGCGAAGCGCTACAAACTTCTCGCCGGATGGGATATGAAACAGTACTACTAACAAAAAAACTAAGTCAGATTAATAACCGGAATTTATTTCCTGAAGTTAGTAAAATGATATTATGTGATATTGACGATTTTGAAGCATTAAGGTTTGAAATTAAGCAGTTACAAAAAGCAAATTATGAGCTTGTTTCAATCATTTCTTTTATTGATCCATATTGTTTTACCGCTAGTAAGCTAGCAGAGCTATTTGGGATAAATCACTTTTCAACAGAAGCGATTAATAAAATGCAAGATAAAAAATTATCGCGAGCATGTCTAAAAGGGACACCCTATACTCCGTGGTATAGTATTATCCATAGTTTTAATGAATGTTTAAGTTGTGATGTCAGGGAAAGATTGCCATTAATGATTAAAAACCCACAATCGAGCGGTTCTAGAGATGTAATCTTAGTCAATTCAATGGCTGAATTTTATGATAATGTTAAACGTTTATTATCTCTTTATCCTTATCAAGTAATAATCGAACAATATATTGAAGGAGAACAATATTTAGTTGAAACAATCGTTGAAAATAATAAAATCCATATTATTGCGATTATTGAACAAGAGATATTCTTATATAATGGTCACTCAATCGTGATAGGGTATAATTTAAAACATAATTTAAAAAAAGAGTTTCAGCTTTCTTTGGGAAAGGCTGTCCATGATATTATAAATCTTCATGGTATGGAGCAGGGAACATGTCATTTGGAACTTCGATACATTAATAATAATTGGAAGTTAATTGAAATAAATCCCCGTATTTCTGGGGGAGCGATGAATGATATTATCCGTTATGGTTTAGGAATTAATCTTGTTGAAGAAACATTAAAACTAGCGTTAAAAGAAGAGCTAAATATTACACCTAAATATGCACTTCATATTAATGCTCAGTATTTAACCTGTAATATTAGTGGTAAATTATTAAAAGTAACCGGAAGAAATGAAGCATTAAATAGTCAAGGTGTAATTAATGTCTTTATTAAACCGACACGGGGACAATTTATTTCCGTCCCAGTAGCGATGGGATTTCGCTATGCCTATGTCCTCGCCAATGGCATTAGTGAACAAGATGCTTTAGTAAAAGCGAAAAGAGCTTTAAATAAAATAAAATTACATGTATTAAAAGAATAACGATAACAAGTTATTCTTTTTTTAAGCAAATTATTGGCTAATTATTTTAACTTTTTATATAATAAAACCTAGGCAAATAATATATAAAGGAGCGATAAAATGGAAGCCAAAAATAGTTTTTATGTAAGTGAAGCAAAAGTTGGAGCGTTAGCACCATTATTTGAAATGGATGCCGTTTTACCTAAAGGTGAAGGGTTAGAACGGTTTGGAACTGTCGATATGGCAAAAATTCTTACTGAAGGTAAATGGATTATACTATATTTTTATCCTTTAGATTTTACCTTTGTTTGTCCTACTGAAATTCAACGTTTTGATGAATTATATCCTCAGTTTAAGGAGTTAGGAGCAGAGGTAATTGCGGTATCAACTGATAGTACTTTTTCACATTTAGCATGGCAAGAACATAATTTAGGTAAATTAAATCATCCCCATGCATCGGATAAGGCACAATATGTTTCCGAGGCTTATGGAGTGTTAGATGAAGAAAAAGGAATAGCGTGGCGGGGAACATTTATTATTGCCCCTAATGGGTTTTTAAAACATATGTCAATTAATCATGGCGAGGCAGGACGAAACGTTGATGAGATATTACGGACATTAGAAGTTTTTAAAAATGAAATTGAAGGCAAATTAGTACCTTGTGGTTGGCAGCCAGGAAAAGATTTTTTAAAGAAAAAATAATTTAAATCCAAGCATTTGCTTGGATTTTTGATTTATGGTTGTATTTGGTAAAATTAATGTTGTATAATAATAGTGATTGGAGGTAATAATTTGCGTAAGTTTTTAAAAAGTGAAATTGATTTAATATATAATTTATTACAGCCTGATGAGGAAGTACTTTGGCGAGGTAAACCTAAAGTGATGCCTGCACTTACCTATTTATCAACATTATTATTTATTTTAATTATCAGTATTATCTTTATTATTTTGCGATTAATTAAGTTAAAAGAGCTTCAAGCGGATTATTGGGACTGGTATTTAATTGCATTAGTGATTTTTGCTGTTGTGGTTATTTTTTATACTATCGTTTATATAATTAGGTACAATAAAAAAATAAAAGATATTTTTTATGTTGTTACTAGTAAACGTTTAACGATCTTTAATAGTAAGAGCGAACGGATAATTATGACTAAGTTATATCCGACAGTTAAGATTTTGCGTTATAAACAATCTTTATTTGATCCAGGTTCAATTATCTTTGACTTTGATATTATTGATTTTCGCATTGTTGAAAAAGGCTTTAACAATATTGATGAAGCCAAAAAGGTTTATACAATTATTAATAAACAATTAACCCATTTAAAAGAACAAGAACTTGATGAAGCTTAAAAAAACCTCTTAAATAAAAGCGGTTTTTTTAAGTTAAAGGCATCTCTGTATAATATAATAAATATTCTTCTAATGTTAGCTTTTTTTCAAATATGATTTTGGCTACTTCGATACCTACATAACGGAGATGCCAAGGCTCGTAATCATAACCAGTTAAATGGCTTTTATCTTTCGGATAACGTACAATAAAGCCAAAATAATGCGCATGATCTTTAATAAAAATACCTTCTTTGGTGTTTTCAAATTCCTTAGTTAGGAGGTAACTTGCACTTTCACTTGTAAGATCGAGTGCTAATCCCGTTTGATGTTCACTATGTCCAGCGCGAGCGCTGAAAGCATCAGCGTTTAAAGCGTTGATTTTATAAAATTCATAAATTTTTGCTTGTTTTTCATATGAACGATAGCCATTAGAAAGAATTAAAGTTAAATTATGTTTTAAAGCTTCGGTAAATAATGCTTTTAAAGCATTGTAAACATCAATTTGTAAATAGTAACGATTCTTATCATCGATTAGTAACGGTATATCTTTGGTATATACTAGATTATCAGGAATATAATCAGCACTTAAGCGGTAATTTTTATTGACAAGGATTAGATTTTGCTGTAAATTTAGCGCGTTATTTATTTTTAAATAGAAATTATCCATAATATGAGGATGGTTTTTAAGATTAACTGCTGTAAGATGGGACACATTTTGCTTTACTCTAATACTTTCATAGGCATGAATCTCTGTTAAAGAAAAATAGCTTAATTCTAGGTAGGGAAATAGTTTTCTTTTCATGATTCGATTGTTAATAATAAAGCGGATTTCAGCATCAGTAAATTTGTTTTTAAGTAAGTTAATATCTTCATTGTTATAGCCGAGGATCTCAAAAGAATTTGCTCTTTCGGGATAGGTATTGATACAAGTCATGATAAGAAAGATGATAGATGCAAATATTATAATGATTATCGATTTTATTAATTTCATCCTAATCAAATCCTTTTATTTAATTGAAATGTAAAATATGGTAAAATAATGCTGAAGGAGTGGTAAAATGAAAAAACTCATTCTAGTTGATGGAAATAGTTTGCTATTTAGGGCATATTATGCAACTGCTTATACAGGAAAGACTATGAAAACCACTAAAGGAATTCCCACAAACGCAGTCTATGCTTTCACAGTAATGATGTTGCATATTCTCGAAAATTACTCATTTACGCATATATTAGTGGCCTTTGATGCTGGGAAAACAACTTTTCGTCATACAACATATAAAGATTATAAAGGCGGTAGAAAGCCAGTTCCTCAAGAACTAATTGAACAAATTCCTATCGCAAAACAATTATTAGATGTGTTAAATATTAAACGCTATGAGTTAGAACTATATGAAGCTGATGATATTATTGGTACTTTATCAGATAAAGCGCAAACAAGTGAATTTGATGAAGTTGAAATTATTTCTAGTGATAAAGACCTCTTACAATTAGTCACAAATAAAACCCATGTAAACCTAACCCAAAAAGGTTTAACTGAATTAGAAGAGTATAATTTAGAACATTTAAAGGCTGTATATGGTTTATCTCCAAGACAAATAACTGACTTAAAAGGTTTAATGGGAGATAGTTCTGATAATATACCTGGTGTACCAGGAATTGGTGAAAAAACGGCGATTAAATTATTAACAGAATTTGATTCTGTTGAAAATCTTTTAGGTCATACAGGTGAATTAAAAGGGAAAATTAAAGAAAGACTGGAAGATAATCGTGATTTGGCGTTACTAAGTAAAAAATTAGCAACGATTAATAAGCAATCACCAATCACAATTACTTTACAAGATACAATTTATACTCAATATGAAATTGAAAAACTGCTTGACTTTTTTGGTTCATTAGAATTTCATTCGCTTATTAAACGCTTAAGTGGTCAGGAAAACATTGAACAAGAGGATTTTACTTATACATTAATTAAAGATGTTAATTTCTCCCATTCGATTTTAAGTGATAATTCCTTTATTATTATTGAAACTTTTGGTGTGAATTATCACAAGTGTGAAATATTGGGAATGGGGATCATAAATGGAAACGGACGTTATTTTATCCCTTTTGAGATTATGGAGAAATCACCAAGTGTAAAAGCCTATTTAGCAAATCCATTACTTAAGAAGAGTATCTTTGATTATAAAAGAGCAAAAGTAGCTTTAAAATGGCAGGGATATGATTTAAAAGGTGTTATTTTCGATGCGTTAATCGCAGCTTATATCGTTAATCCAGGGATATCAAAAGATGACTTACGGGTTACGAGCTCATACTTTAATTATCATAATGTGAATTATGATGAAGAAATTTATGGGAAAAACACTAAATATCATAAACCAGATATAAACATTATTAGTCAACATGTAATAAAAAAGGCGGAAGCTTTAAGAAAAATAAAACCACTAATTATTGAAAAGTTACATAGTAATGAACAACTTGATTTACACGATGAATTAGAATTACCCCTTGCCGATGTTCTAGCTGAAATGGAATATGCAGGGATTAAAGTCGATAGTGTTACTTTAGATGCTAT
>CALFRW010000087.1 GCA_937919135.1 uncultured Haloplasmataceae bacterium | reverse complement strand
TTGGTTCATCAAGAATTAGAATGTCTGGCGAATTAACAAGAGCTCTAGCAAGGTGGACCCGTTGTTGTTGTCCGCCTGAGAGATGTCCAATTTTTTGATTTTTCAAGTCAGAAATCTGGAGTTTACTAAGGATTGAATTTAGTTTTTTTTTATCAAACGCATTAATAATTCGCGGTAGTTTTTTACTACCCAATAATCCAAGCGAAACAATTTCTTGGACTGTTGCTGGAAAGATTTTTTCTTGAATTTGGTTTTTTTGGGGTAAATAACCGATAACTTGACGATTTAGCGATATCGTGCCTTGATAGTCTTTTATTAAACCTAAAATGACTTTTATTAATGTTGTTTTTCCCGCGCCATTTGGGCCAATTATATTTATATAATCGCCTCTTTGGACAGAAAAGGTAATATCATTTAGAACCTTATTATGACCTAATGTAACACTCAAGTTCTTAATTGTAATAATATCATTCATTGTATCCGAGTCCTTCCTTTAGCCTTTCGATATTTTGATACATGATATCTAAATAAGTAAGATTATTTTTGATAATAGATTTACTTACATTTCCCGCACCATTAAGTGGTAATAATTTTGCCTTTGTTTCTTTAGCAATTACTTCAGCAACATCTGAATTTATAATTTCTTCATAAAAAACCGTATTTTGACCAGTATTATTTATTAATTTAATTAAGTTCTGAATATTTCTTGGGGTTGGTAGTGTATCAGGGGAATAACCTTTATAGGGAGATACATATTTTATATTATATTTTTCGGAAAGATATCCGAAAACATAGTGACCACCAAAAATAATCGTCTTATGTTTAACATTTGCGAATAGGTCTTGATAACAAAGATTTAGTTCTTCAAGCTGTGCTTTATAGTCACTTGCATTTTCTTCATAGAAAGTTTTATTTTCGGGATCAATTTTTATCAGGCTATTAAGGATATTATCAACCATTATTTTGGCATTTTCTGGATCTATCCATATATGGGGGTCAATATGTTCATGATTATGAATTAAAGTTACATTAGTACTAGTATTAATTACTTTATCACTATCTAGCACATCAATAATATTTAACGCCCAAACCTCTAAAAAGTCACCTGTATAGATAAATAAATCTGCCTTTCGAATTTCAAAAATGCTTCGCGGTTTTGGTTCAAAAGAATGAGGTTCAACACCTGGCGGTAAAACAAGTTCGACATTTACTTTATCTTTAGTTATCTGCTTGGTAAAATCATATAATGGAAATATTGTTGTGACGATATCGGGTTTATTATTATTTAAGTCATTATTAAGTTGACAGGAAAATAAAGATATTAAGCTAAAAAGTATAATAATATAATGTTTAATGAACTTCATCTTAACCTCCAGAATTTATATCTAAATAATATTATGCCCAGATTTATAATTAAATGCAAGTGATTTGCATTTAATTATAAATATGAAAAAAGAGAGGAATTCCTCTCTTAATCGCAAAATCAATTAACGGCGTACTTGATTTCTTTGTTGTTTTCTTGATCTACGGCAATCAGGACATCTTACAGGTTCGTTTTCAAATCCTTTTTCCTTGTAAAATGCTTGCTCACCTTCTGTGAAAATAAAATCTTTGCCGCAATCTTTGCAGATAATTTTTTTATCAGCCATGGTTCTACCTCCTTCTAAGATAGGGTTAATATTTAGATTTACAGTGCTTCTTAGACGAAGGTAAATTAAATATTAGTTCCTAATGATTTCCTTAATATATTATCATACTAACTTTTAAAAATCAAGATAATTTAACTGTTAGCATACGATATTTTATTATATTTATGTGTAAATTATGTGTGTTTATGCACATTTTTAGAAAAATAAATAAAATTTCTCTAAATATGGTAAAATAATAGTGATGGAGGTTGAAAAATGAAAAATAAAATATTAACGATAATTAACGATAAAGATTATCATCGTTTAACAGTAAATGAATTTGTTCCACTACTTAATGCCGAAGATTCTGATAATTTTAAGACTTTAGTCAAATCACTTGTTGAACTGGAAGATGAGCTCATTTTATATCGTGATTATAAAGACCGTTATGATTTAATTGAACGTTTTGGTTTTAAACCAGGTATCATTCATATCAATAAAAAAGGTTATGGTTTTGTTACCTTGCTTCATGAAGAATCAAGTGATATCTTTATTCCTAAAAGTGCCTTAAATGGAGCCCTAAGCCAAGACACGGTATTAGTTAAAATCTATAAGCAAAAGACTGGTGCTAATCCAGAAGGGGAAATATATCAGATAGTTAGTCGTGGTATAAATGAGATTATTGGTAAGTATTTTGAGGATAAAGGTACTGGTTATGTAAAAAGTAACGATAAGAATTTCCAAGCAAATATTGTGATTAAACCATATAACACACGAGGAGCTGTTGCTGATCACATCGTTAAAGTACAAATAATTGACTATCTTTCTAACCATTTAGTTGAAGGTAAAGTAATCAAGGTTCTAGGACATAAAAATGATCCAGGAATTGATATTTTATCAGTTGCCTATAAATATAATTTACAGACTGAATTTCCTGATGAAACCATCGATTTTGCGGAAACGATTAAAACAGAAGTGAACGAAATCGATTTTAATGGTCGGAGGGATTTAAGAGGGGAATTAATTGTTACGATTGATGGTGAAGATGCGAAAGATTTAGATGATGCAGTTACAGTAAAAAGGCTAGAAAATGGTAATTATAAATTAGGTGTTCATATTGCTGATGTCTCATATTATGTTAAAGAAAACAACCCACTCGATAAAGAAGCTTATAAGCGTGGGACAAGCGTTTATTTAGTTGACCGTGTGATTCCAATGATCCCGCATCGATTATCTAACGGTATATGTTCCTTAAATCCTCATGTTGATCGTTTAGTAATATCATGTGAAATGGAGATTAATAAGCAGGGTGTTGTCGAAAAGCATGAAATCTTTCCCGCTGTAATTAATTCTACAGCACGGATGACATATACTAATGTAAATAAGATTTTAGTTGAGCATAATAAAGAAGTAAGGGAAAATTTCCGTGACTTACTCCCATTATTTGCTAATATGCATGAGCTATTTAAAATATTAAATAAGAAAAGAAAAGTACGTGGAGCGATTAATTTTGAAATGGATGAGGCTAAAATTATTGTTGATGAATTAGGCAAACCTTTAGATATCGAAAGGCGTAAACGAGATGTTGCTGAAAAAATTATTGAGGAATTTATGCTTTGCGCTAATGAAACAGTAGCTGAACATTTTCATTGGCTAAACTATCCTTTTATTTATCGTGTTCATGAGGACCCTGATAGTGAAAAAATTAAACGTTTTTATAGTTTGTGTAATGCTTTGGGGTATGTAGTTAAAGGAAAAGAAAATGGCGTCCACCCTAAAACATTACAAAGCATTCTGGAGCGCGTTGAAGATACAAAAGAAGCAGCTGTTATTAATACGGTTTTAGTCCGTTCGATGGCAAAAGCAAAATATTCTGAAGTTAATTTAGGTCATTTTGGGTTAGCAACTGAATTTTATACTCATTTTACTTCACCGATAAGGCGCTACCCTGATACAATGGTACATCGTCTGATTCGCGAATTTATCTTTAATAATAAATGCGATGAAAAAAATATTGATAAGTATCAATCATTATTAAAAGAAATTGCTTTTCATACTTCTAAATGCGAAAGAATGGCTGTTGATTGTGAAAGAGAAGTTGATGATATGAAAAAGGCTGAATATATGGAGTCTAGAATTGGTGAAGTTTTTGAAGGTATTATTAGTTCTGTTACTAATTGGGGCATATACGTGGAACTTCCGAATACTGTTGAAGGCTTAGTTCATGTACTCGATATGACTGACGATTTTTATGCTTATGATGAAAAGACAATGTCACTTATTGGTGAAAAATCAAAAAAGATTTATCGTTTAGGTGATAGTGTTACAGTTAAAGTAATCGGTGCAAGTAAGGAAGCACGCGAAATTGATTTTGAGATTGTGGGTGTAAAATCACGAAAGCGTGATGATAATGGGGAGATTAAATTTAAGAAACGCAGGCATAAGCAATAAAACTATGGTATAATAATACGGTAATTTGTCATTTAAGGATGTGATTTTATGGATGCAAATGTAAATTTATTAAGCTTATTTTGGAAATTTTTCAAAATTGGGATGTTTACTTTTGGTGGCGGGTATGCGATGATACCTTTAATCGAAAGAGAGGTTGTCGCAAATAAATGGATTGATAAAGAAGAGATAACTGATATGGTTGCGATAAGCCAGTCCATACCTGGAGCTGTTGCGGTTAATATGTCATTATTTGTTGGTTATAAAATTGCGAAAAAAAAGGGAGCAATTATTTCTGTTTTAGGATGTATAACTCCATCCTTTCTAATTATTTTATTAATTGCGATGCTTTTAAGTAATTTTCAAGATTATAAAATTGTTCAACATGCTTTTACCGGTATTTTATCTGCAGTTGTTGCTTTAATAATTTTATCAGCCATTAAAATTGCTAAGGTAGCGATTCTAGATAAAGTCACTTTAATTATCACAATTATCACAGTAGTAGTATTAGTACTTGGACAATTTATCACAATTACCCATTTTCTAAGTAGTATGTTTCCAATAATTTTAATTGTTTCCGGTGCATTAACAGGGCTGCTTATTTATTATTTTTTTCCGAAAAAGGTTCGCGAAATATATCAGGAAAGAGGTAATAAATAATGCCAGATTTATTAGTCCTGCTTAGATTATTCCTAACTTTTGCGAAAGTAGCTCTTTTTAATTTTGGTGGTGGTTTTGTGATGATTTCTTTAATTGGTAATGAAATTATTGGCCCCCAAGGTTTTAATATTACCCCTGAAGAATTCAGTAATATTATTGCGGTATCACAAATGACACCAGGAGCTGTTGCGATAAATACCGCTACATATGTAGGTTATAAAATTGCTGGCATTTCGGGGGCGTTAGTAGCAACCCTTGCAATTCCGATTCCTTCATTTATAATTGTGACTTTTGTTTCACCGGTGTTAATAAAATATAAGGATCATAAACTTAATAAGATGATCTTTTATGGTATTCGTGCGGTAGTAGTAGGTTTAATTATTAATGCAGCTGTAATTGTTGCTAAAACACCGTTTTTTGTAAATAATTATCAATTGCTTAAAAATATTAACCTTCCTTTTGATTTGAGTTTATTAAACTTCGGTAGTATTGGCATTTTTTTAATTAGTTTATTTTTATTAAAAAAATATAAAATGAACCCGATTGTTGTTATCTTTATTGCGGCAATATTAGGTATTGTTATTTTCAATTTTAATGTTTAGAACTTTAGATTAGGCACAAATTATAGGTAGACTTAAAAGTAGAGGACATTTTAAGTGCCATTTTAGGTGCCTTTTTTTAGTTTTTGAGCCATTTTCATCTATCAATACTTAAGTGCCTTAGAAATATTTTTGATTTGAAAAACTAAGATGGTGCAGAGCACCTTTTTTATTTAGGTTAAAGTACAATTATTATTATTTTTTAGCCATTTTTATTGCTTTTGCATATCATAAATATTATAATAAACATATGAACAATTATTCATATGAGGTGATAGGATGAAAGAAAAGTTGACTTGTGAATGTACAGTGATTCATGAGGATGTAATTAAAGCTGTTCAAACAAAATTACCAAAAAATGATGAAATTAGTAAAGTGTCTGACTTATTTAAAGTTTTAGGGGATAAAACACGGTTAAAAATTATTAGTGCTTTATTAAAAGCTGAAATGTGTGTTTGTGATATCTCATGTTTATTAAATATGAGTCAATCATTAATCTCACATCAATTAAGAGTGTTAAGAAATGCACGATTAGTCAAATTTCGCCGCGATGGTAAAGTAGTCTATTATTCTTTAAATGATGAGCATATCGAAATAATTGTCCAATATGGTTTAGAACACATTAATGAAAGTGGGGAAGTTGATGAAACCAATTAATCAATATACTTATGATATTAAGAATTTATCTTGTGCTAATTGTGCTGCTAAGATCGAAAACAAAATTAGAAACTTAACAGAAGTTTCAGAAATCAATATTGATTTTATTAATAATAAATTAAATATTACTTCAAGTGCTAATAATCGTGAATTATTGAGGCAAATTAATCACATTGCCAACAAAATTGAACCAGGTACTAAAATAAGTGAAGTAAGTAATAATGAAAGTAAAAATAATCATAAAATCACTATTCTACGATTAATTTGTGGTTTCCTTTTATTAATCATCGGTTATCTAGAGGTTTTTCCTGAAATATTATTTCTTGTCGCCTATATTATAGTTGGTATTGATGTTTTATTCAAAGCAGTGAGAAATATTATCAGGGGCAGTTTCTTTGATGAAAACTTTCTGATGATGATAGCAACATTTGCGGCAATATATATAAAAAGCTATGAAGAAGCAATAGCGGTAATGCTGTTTTATGAAACAGGGGAATTGTTACAAGATTTAGCTGTTGATAGAAGCAGAAAATCGATTAAAAAGTTAATCGATATTACACCTAAGTACGCTAATATCAAACAGGGTGAGACTTTAAAACAGGTAAGACCAGAAATAGTTAAAATAGATGACATAATTATTGTCAAGCCAGGTGAAAAGATCCCACTAGATGGAATTATTTTAGGTGGTGAATCTTCAGTCGATACCTCACAGTTGACGGGAGAAAAAAATCCAAAATATGTTGAAACAAATGATGAAGTTTTAGCAGGTTATATTAATTATAATGGTCTACTAGAAATAAAAGTCACAAAGCTTTATGCTAATTCAGCGGTCAATAAAATATTAGAATTGGTTCAAAATGCTCAAAGTAAAAAGGCTAAAGTAGAAAGATTTATTACCCGCTTTGCGAAAATCTATACGCCAATCGTGATTTTTCTAGCGCTGTTAACTGTTTTATTACCAATGCTTTTTGTTGATAATTATAGTTTTAATGAATATCTATATCGTGGAGCTATTTTCTTAGTTGTTTCATGTCCTTGTGCCTTAGTAATATCAATACCACTTTCAATGTTTGGTGGCATTGGTGCTGCAAGTAAACAAGGGATTTTGATTAAAGGCGGAAATTATTTAGACTTGATAAATCAAGTAGGAATAATCGTATTTGATAAGACAGGGACGCTAACAAAGGGTGAGTTTGTTGTTACTAAAGTAGTAAGTTATATGGATGAAACTGAGATGATTAATAAAGCGATAATAGCTGAAAGTTTGTCTAATCATCCTCTTGCTAAGGCAATTGTAAATTATCGCGAAGTAAATACTAAAAATACAGTTACTTCATTTTCTGAAGTTTTTGGTAAAGGCGTAAAGGCAATTATCGATAACGAAGAAGTATTAGTTGGAAATAGTAAATTATTGACTGATAATAAGATTGATTTTAATGAGGTTTCTGAAATAGGAACAATCGTATATATCGCAATTAATAAAAAATATCGTGGTTATTTTGTCATTAATGATGAAGTCAAATCAGAAGCTAAAAAGGCGATTACGGACCTTAAAAAACAAGGTATTTCCCGAACAATAATCTTAACTGGTGATAACGATAAAGTAAGTGAATCGGTCCGAAAAGAGTTAGGAATTGATGAAGTATATGCTAACCTTTTACCAGAAGATAAACTCACAATTTTAGAACAATTAAAAGAAAAATATGATAATAGTAAAATTATGTTTGTCGGTGATGGTGTAAATGACACACCTGTCCTTACCCAAGCAGATATTGGAGTTGCGATGGGAGGATTAGGGAGTGATGCTGCACTTGAAGTTAGTGATTGTATTATTATGAATGACAATCTTCATAAGTTAGTAACAATGAGAAAACTATCAGCGCTAACAAAACGAAAAATCTGGCAAAACATAACTTTAGCCCTAGGAGTAAAAATAATTGTCTTGTTCTTAAGTGCTTTTGGTCTAACGACAATGTGGATGGCAGTCTTTAGTGACGTAGGTGTAGCTTTACTAGCTGTCTTAAATTCAATAATGATTTTACGTTTTGATGAAAAACCTATATAGGAAAAACTATATAGGTTTTTTACTAAAAATAGATATTTTATTAAATTTAGTATCATAATGATTATAGTAAAAATATCATGAGAGTGGTATAATTATTAATTGAAAGTTAAGAGGTATGATCATGAGAGAATTTATGCATAAATATCGAAAAAATATTTTAATTGTGATAATTTTAGGTTTTATATTGTATTTGTTTATTTTACTAAGAAATGATGTCAATAAAGTCGCAAGTAAAATCAAACAAATTAATCCTTATTATTTTTTGTTAATCTTCCTGATGTTGTTTATCTATGTGTTTTTAGAAGGTGTAGTTATCTACATTATTGCAAAGAGGAAAGTTAAGGGTATCACTTTGGGTGGTGCGTTTAGAGTAAATCTGGCAACACAATTTTTTAATGCCATAACACCATTTTCATCTGGAGGTCAGCCTTTTCAAATTATCTATTTTAAGGCGCGGGGAATAAAGGTAAGAGATGCTTCTAGCATCATCTTAATTAACTTTATCACATATAATATTGCCTTTGTATTGTTAGGGGCTATTTGTTTGATATTTAAATACTCTTACTTTAATCAAATATTAGTACAAGAAGGTTATAAATATTTATTGTTAATTGGTTTTGGCATTAATGTCTTTATGACCGTGATTTCATTTTTCCTTACTTTTTCACGCAAATTTTATCATTTACTTATCGAAGTTATCTGGATAAAGGTTATTCGCTGGCCAATAATAAGACGCTTTAAATTAGAAAGAAAAGCTGACAATATTAAAAATGCGGTTGAAGAATTCCATTCAGAATTAAATGTTCTTAAAAAGGATAAAAAACTCTGGTTTCAATCAATCATTTATCATCTAATTCGGTTAATTTGTTTTTATATGATCCCATTATTCATTTTTATGGCTCTAGGAGAAAATGTAAGATATAATGAAGTTAATATTATTGTTGGTGCAATTTTTGTCGCAATTGTCATGTCATATGTTCCAACCCCTGGTGCTAGTGGCGGTGCTGAGGGAATATTTTATTTACTTTTTAGTTTTCTAAAAAGAACAGTAATTCCAGCGCTACTTCTATGGCGCTTTACCACATATTATTTATATATTATCTTTGGTTTCATAACATTGTTAACATTGAATTATAAAACGAATTTAAAAAAAATAAATTACAGATGTCAGAATGAGGAGGATTTGATAGATGACAAATAAAAAAAGATATTTATATTTAGTCGTCGGTAATTTGGTCTCTGCTTATGCTGTTATCTATATATTAAGACCTAATGGGCTTATGACGGGAGGAATAACGGGATTATCACGCGTTATTGAAATTATGATTAAAAAAGGTTTTGATTTGTCGCCTTTATTTGAACAATATTTATTCAGTATTGTTTATTATTTATTGGCATTAATTGTACTTGCTTGTGCTTATTTGTTTTTAGGTAAAAAAGAAGCACTTAAAATTCTTTTTCTTTCTTTGGTTTATCCAATCTTGTTATTTGTCTTTACCTTTTTTGATTTAGAACCACTGCTTATTTCTGTATCAACGCAGAATAATGATCAGTTTTACGATATTTTACTTCCGACAATTACCTTTGGAGTTTTATCAGGAATCGGTACTGGGTTAATATTAAAAGGTAAATATACATCTGGCGGGTCAGATACAATTGCGAAAATAGTATATCGTAAGCTTTTACCATTTTTAAACTTTAGTCTTGTATTACTAATTATTGATGCAATCATTATCACTTTGGGATTAACCGTATTTGATTTTCGGATTATTTTTTATGCGATAATCACAAAGTATATTAGTATGAAAACCATCGACTTTATTGTAATCGGATTTGATCGTCGTGTTAAAATGGAGATAATTAGTTCTAAATATGAGGAAATAGTGCCTTATATTCAAAATTCAATTCACCGTGGAGTTACAATTGTTGAAACAGTAGGAGCCTTTTCAAAAATATCGCTAAGACAAATTGTCACACTGTGTTCACCACGTGAAAGCTTACGAATTAAAAACTTTGTTGCCTCTGTAGATGAAGATGCTTTTATTTATACCGTACCATCATCTACAGTGTGGGGTAAAGGGTTTAGGAATATTCACCACGATGAGTTGTCATGAAGTTAAAAAACTCGGAAGTTGATACTTACGAGTTTTTTACTAGCTTCAGACAAAATTTCGATTTAAATCATTCAAAGCATAGAAAATATGATATAATAATAAAAATGGAAATATAGGAGGAGCAAAATGAGTAAGGTAAGAAAAGCTGTTATACCTGCTGCTGGTTTTGGTACTCGCTTTTTACCAGCAACGAAAGCCCAACCAAAAGAAATGTTACCAATAGTAGATAAACCGACAATTCAATATATTGTTGAAGAGGCTGTAGCATCAGGTATTGAAGAGATATTAATTATTACGAGTGGACAAAAACGATCGATAGAAGATCATTTCGATAAATCTTATGAACTAGAGGATATTCTTCGTAAGAAAGGGAAAACCGATTTATTAAAGTTAGTTGAAGATGTTTCTAATATGGTGAATATCCATTATATTAGACAAAAAGAAGCAAAAGGTTTAGGCCATGCAATATTATGTGCAAAAGTGTTTATTAAAGATGAGCCCTTTGCGGTTTTACTTGGTGATGACGTTGTCATTAATAAAGAAGGAGACCCAGCACTTAAACAACTCATTAATCAATATACAAAAGTTGAAGCAAGTGTAGTTGGTGTTCAAACAGTACCACCAGAAGATGTTAATAAATACGGGATTGTTGAAGTTTCAAAATCGCATGAAGCAATAGGGAAATTATATCCCCTATCTAATATGATTGAAAAGCCAAATATCAACGAAGCACCAAGCAGGTTAGCTGTTTTGGGTAGATATGTGTTAACACCAGAAATTTTTGGGATGTTAGAAACACAAGCCCCAGGTAGCGGTAATGAGATTCAGTTAACGGATGCGATCAAAAGATTAATGCGGAAGCAAGCGGTTTATGCTTATGATTTTGCTGGAGAGCGTTACGATGTGGGGGATAAATTTGGTTTTATTAAGGCAACAGTTGACTTTGCACTCGAACGTGAAGATTTACATGAACAAGTCATGAATTACTTAAAAGAAAAAGTAAAATGATTTCTGTATATAAAAAGATATATTTATTTGAGATGAGATGTTATAATAATAATTGTATCTTAGGAGGAAATTAGATGGCAGATAAATTAAAAGTCCTAATTTTAACAGCACCATATGGTAACGGCCATTTCGCAGTTTCAAATAGTATTATCGAGGAATTTACCAAATATGAAAATATTGAGTATGTATTATATGACTTGTATACGGAGGATTATCCAGCAACAACAAAATTTGTGCGCAAGTTTTATTTAAGTACCTATAAAAAGGGCTTACAACAACAAGCTTATCGATTTTTTTATTATGGCTCGGATAAACTTTTAAATCTCAAAATTGCGAAACCATATGTTAAATTTGGACTTAAAAAGATGTTAAAAAAAATTGCAGAAGTACAACCAGATATTATTTTAAATACCTTTCCTGTTAATTGTACCTATAATTTATGTGATGAAGGAATTAACATTCCCATTTATACAGTAATTACAGATTATTTTGCTAATTCTAATTGGATTAGTACTCATGCAAGAGTTCATTTTCTCGCATGTGAAAATGTCTCGCAACAATTAATTCCTCGGGGGATTAAGCCTAATCAATATCGGATAACAGGAATTCCCATAAAACCAATTTTTTATGAAGAGTGCAGTAAGGAAGAAGTTATTAAATTAAAGCGGAAATTTAATATTGATTTAAATAAAAAGGTTATTCTGTTAGTTGCTGGTGCTCACGGAGTTGTTCCTAATGTAAATAAAATTGTTTCGTATATCACAAATGAAGATAATATTGAACTAATTGTGATTTGTGGTAAAAACTATCGTTTGTTTAAACAATTAAAAAGAAAGTTTTGGCGCTCTAAAAATCTCCATATTTATGAATTTGTCTATAATATGCATGAGTTGATGAAAATCAGTGATATTATGATCACAAAACCTGGAGGGATTACGATGACTGAGGCAGCCAATATCGGAATACCAGTTGTTCTTTATCGTCCAGTATATGGTCAGGAATTAGAAAATGCGATTTACTTTAGTAGTATGCGCGCTGCGACAATCGCTTTACAAGAAGATGAGTTAATTTATAAAACCTTAACAATTTTAAATGATGATGAAATGTTAAATGAAATGAAACGTAATATAAAGAAAATTGCGATTAAAAACTCTGCAGAATTAATCACAAAATATTTAATTGAGGATTACCAACTTTTTATAAAGGAACAAAATGAAAATAACCAAGATAAAAAAAACGAAGCATAATTTCTATGAAATAACCATATTAAATAGTGATAAAGAAGAAAAGTTCAAGTTGTCGGAGGCGTATTTAATAAAATACCAACTCTACAGTAACAAGGAAATTCATACTGCAACTTATGAACTAATTAAACAACTAGCTAATCAGTCACAAATATATCATAAAGTCTTAAATTATTTATCATTTAAAATGCGGACTAAAGGTGAAGTGCGAAACTATTTATTAAAACATAACTGTAATGAAACATTTTCAACCGAAATAATGGAAAAATTGGAGAAACTCAACTATTTAAACGATAAGCAATATTGTGAAGCATATATTAAGCAACAGTTTGATATAAATAAAAAGGGTCCAAATGTTATTAAAAGAAACTTGTTAGATAAAGAAGTTGATGAAAAAATAGTTCTTGAATGTATACAAACTATTACTGAAGCAAAGATTATCAATAATATTATCCAGCTGATAAGTTATTATGAAAAAATCAATAAAAAGAAATCACGAAATCAGTTAAAAGAATCCATTTTACGTAATTTGCTAGTAAAAGGATATAATTATGACTGCAGTATTAACGCTATTAATGAATATCAATTTACCGAAAATAATGATGAATTTTTATTGGAACAAGAAATGTTAAAAGCATATAAGAGGTATCAAAAAAAGCATCAGAAATATGAACTAAAAAACCGTGTGATTAAATCACTTATAGGTAAAGGTTTTTTATATGAAGATATTTTAAATATGTACATTTCACTTAATTTGGAGGGATAATTATGCTTAACCTCAGTAATATAGAAAAGGATTTATTTCATCAAGGAGAATTATACAATGCTTTTAAGGTTTTAGGTAGTCATTTAGTCTATGATTCTAATGCTATATTAATAGGAGCTAATTTTTGTCTTTATCAACCTAACGCTAAGGCTGTAAGGATAATAATTGAAGATAATTTGACCTATCCTTTAGAAGAAGTGACCACTAAGGGATTTTGGTATGCTTTTATTAGTAATATAGGTGAAGAAGCAAATTATAAGTATGAAATAACTACTGAGGATGATACATTGATAGAAATCATCGATCCTTATTGTTTTTATCAAAAAGGAAGCTATAGTAAGGTATTCAATATTGATAATTTTAATTGGAATGACGATTCATTTATAAATCGGAATATTCAAGAAAAACCGCTTATTATTTACCAAATACATTTATGCAGTTGGAAGAAATATGAGGTTTTTTCATTTTCTGAACTTGTGAATGATTTACTTCCTTATCTTAAGAAACACGGTTTTACTCATATCGAACTACTTTCACTTATTGATTATGAAAATAGATATTTTTCCGTTCATAATATTAATCCCTATGAATTAATGTATTTTATCGATTGTTGTCATCAGGAAAATATTGGTGTTTTAGTGAATATATCGCTTAATGATCAAGATTACGGTCAAAATGAAGTAAAAAGTATCCTTATTTCTAGTAGCTTATTTTGGTTAGAATATTATCATATTGATGGAATCAAGTTAAATAATATTAGTGAAATCAATGATTACCAGGGTATCGAATTCTTACGCCAATTAAATACAGCTATTTATGATGCTAAACCTAATACTTTAATGATTGCTGAAACAAAAAGTAAATTACCGCTTCTTACTAAAGCACTTAAAGAGGGCGGGTTAGGGTTTAAGTTAATAAGTAATTTAAACTGGACAAACAGTATTTTAGAGTATTTTGAAGAGAAATCATTATTTAGAAAATATTTATTCCAGAATATTATTATTAGTTTAGAAACCTCAGTTTCAGAAATAAATCTGTTATCACTTCCGTATAATGAATTTACGCATAAATCATTGCTTAGTAAAATGCCGGGAGATTATTGGCAAAAGTTTGCCAACTACCGCTTATTAATCGGATTATTAATGACTCATCCCGGGAAAAAATTGTTGTTTATGGGTTGTGAATTCGCTCATATGTCAGAATGGAATGAAAAAGCAGAACTCGATTGGCGTCTCTATCAATATCCTCCTCATGAATTTGTGAATCGTTTTGTAAGGGATCTAATAAGGATTTATAAAAGTGAGGAAGCATTATCGGGAAGTATTACAGGGAAATTAAATGATAATGGTTTGTTCTCATTTGTAAGACAAAATAAAACTAACACTTTAGTAATTATCATCAATACTAATGCTTTAAATTATAATAGTTATCAAATGATTGTGCCTTATGAGGGCATATATGAGGAAATTATTAATAGTGATCGTGATTATTATGGTGGTTCAAATATGGTTAATATTTCAAAGTTATCCACATCCAAAGAAAAAGATGATAATTATGTCGAGATTACAATTCCACCTTTGGGACTTATTATTTTAAAGCGGCTTAAATGAGATAATGATTTATCTCATTTTATTATAGAAAAATGATGACTCATGTACTATACTATTAATGAAGCAAAAAGAGGAGGAAAGACATGATTTTTAATATTGTTGGTATTAATGACCAACGTATTTTAACTGCTTTACAAAGACTACTAAATGCTTTTAATAAAAGTTATAAAATAAGTGCATTACAGTATGATTATTTGATTACTATAATTATGATTGAATATGAAAAAGAAATAAAAGTAATTATAAAAGCACAAGGTGTAACGAGCGAAAATCGTGATATAATCACAAATGATCGATTCTATGATTTAAAATATTTAGTTCTTGGTTGTTTTTATCAGTTATTAGTAAAAGTAACGGGTAAAAGGCTTAGTTATGGTGTATTAACAGGTATTAGGCCAACGAAATTAGTTCATAAGTATAAAAAGCGCTATAATGATCATGAAGTATGGACGATTTTACAAAAAAAGTATTTGGTTTCAAGTGATAAAGCAAATTTATTAATAAATATTGTTAATCATCAAAGTGATTTATTAGGCGATATATCAGAATATCAAAATGAGGTTAGTATTTATATAAATATCCCTTTTTGCCTTTCAAAATGTAGTTATTGTTCTTTTACCTCCTATCCCTATGATAATAAGAGTGTAACGCGAAATGATTATTTAAACACACTTTTTAAAGAGATAAAATACATGGGGAAGTATTTAAGCAGTGTAAAAATACCAATAACCACAATTTATGTTGGTGGGGGTACCCCTACTGCACTTTCAAGTATTGAACTAAAAGCATTGTTAAAGATAATTGATAGATATTTATTATCTGATAAAGTAAAAGAATACACTTTAGAATGTGGAAGACCGGATAGTTTGGATGATGATAAACTTGAAATTATTAAAAGAGCAAAGGTATCAAGAATTAGTATTAACCCACAAACATTTAAGGAAGCTACATTACAAAAGGTTAATCGGAAACATACTATTTCTGATATCGAAAATATTTATTTTAAAGCTCGGAATTATGGCTTGACAAATATTAATATGGATTTAATTATCGGACTTCCAGGAGAGCAATTAACGGACTTCAAGCATTCAATTGATGCGACATTGTTATTAAATCCAGAATCAATAACAATCCATTATTTAGCTCAAAAAAGAGGAGCGCAATTATATAATGCTGACCTTGATACTGAGAAATCAGAGTATGTTGCTGCTTTTAACTACGCATATAATAGATTGACAGAATGTAACTATAATCCCTACTATTTATATCGCCAAAAATACATCGTAGGTAATTTAGAAAATATTGGTTATGCTAGAAAAGGTTATGAAAGTGTCTATAATATGTTAATGATTGAAGAAGCTCAAAATATTATTGGTTTAGGATGTGGGTCCTCAAGTAAATTTATTAATTATGATATCATTTTAAGCCCCAAAAATTTATTGACATACCTTGAGAGTTATCAAGATTATTTAAATAAGAAAATTAAGGCAATTAGAAATACACTAAGAAAGTAGAGGAAGTTTTATGAATGATTTATTTGATTTAGAAATAGGAAAGATAGCTGATTTAAAGGATAAAATGAAAATAGCCTTTTATGCTAAAATTGAAAATTTAAATGTCCAAGAAGCAGTCAATAAGACTGATTTCTTAAACTTGTTGTTAACTGATGAAACAGGATATACTTATGCTAAAAAGTGGGATATTAATGAAGCAGAAAAAAAGGCTTTTAAAATTGGACAAGTTGTTTATGTTTCAGGATATGGAAATGAATATAATAATAAAATCCAATGTATTATCGAAGAAATTCGATTAATAGATGAAACAGATAATGTCGACTTGAAAACATTTTATCAATCAGCACCTATTTCTGAAAAAGAATTAGTTAATAAAATTGAAACATACATGGGAAAAATAAGTAATCCTAATTTACACTTGATAACAAAAACAATTATTAATAAATATAAAGCAGATTTTTTTGTCTTTCCAGCAGCATCTAGAAATCATCATGCTTATATTTCTGGGTTAGCTTATCATGTATTAAATATGCTTGAATTAGGTGAAAGTATTGGTAATACCTATCCAAATATTAATATGGATTTATTATATGCCGGAATTATTCTCCATGATATTGGTAAGGTAATTGAGCTTTCAGATTATTTGGCGCCGGAATATACCACTGTTGGAAAATTAATTGGGCATATAAGTTTAACCTATCAAGAAATAGGATTTGTAGCCCGGGAATTAAATATAATTGGCGAGGAAGTAATATTACTTCAACATCTAATTTTATCTCATCATGGCTTATTGGAATATGGGTCGCCAAAACGACCATTAATTCTTGAGGCTGAAGTTTTACATTTAATAGACTTATTTGATTCAAGAATTAATATGATTAATCAAGAATTAAGGGATACTGATATTAATGACTTTTCAAAAAGAGTTTATCCTTTAGACGGACGTTCTTTTTATAAACATAATCGATAAAATAAAAAGGTATCAAAACCATTTAGTTTTGATACCTTTTTTTTATTTATTCAGTTTCTGTTTCATCTTCTAAACTAATATAATATTGATTTAACTTACTAAAGATTTGTTTTAAGCCATTATCTTGGATCTTAATTTTTGTTGCTAAACTATTTCGTAACTTAGCCATAACAATATTTTGTTGTTTAGCTGTTCTTAGTTCTTTTTCTAATTCTTCTAGTCTTTCATCCATAAACTTTTTATAAGTTTCATAACCTGCTAGTTTATCACCATATTTTTCTGTTAAATCGTCTTTGTCTAAATCTTTTTCTAAATCAGCTAAGTATTCTTTATACTCTTCTTCATCTTCTGGTTTATCAGGTTTTGATTCATCAATATCAGTGACGTAGATTGCATGGAAAGCATAAATTGTTTTATCTTCACGTTTAATTTCTGTTCCTTCTGGTGTAATACCGAATGGGAAAGTAGTTTGTTTAGCAATATCAAGTATCGCATCTTCAAATCCTTTAACCATAGCACCAGGACCAAAGTAACCTAAATCACCGCCTGAAGTATCAGCATTAGGTTCATCACTATATTTTGAAGCTAAAGCTTTAAATACTTTATCCCAATCTTTAACGTCGGTTTCATCAAGACCAACAAATGGAACGCTAAATCGATCTTCTTCTGTTTCGTCTTCATCAAGTTCAATTTTATAAAGGATTTCACATGCGTCCTCAGTGACTCCTTCTCGATATTCTCCATCATCTGTACAACCATAGATTACTTGTTCAGCAAGTGCCTTAGCTTCTGCTTTAGAAACTTCATCTTCTGGATCATATTCAAAGAGAATATGACTAGCTTTAATTCTAAACCATTCGTTATAAGCTTTTTCTAAGGCTTCATCCTTAACAACACTTATAGGTTTATGACTCTTGTAACCAAATTGATAACGTTCGATTAATTTATCAGCAGCTAAAAAGTCAAATAAATCATTTTCATTGCTTACACCTTGAGTATAAGCGAGAAATTCTTGCCAAGAGAATAACTGGCTATAACTTGCTAAGTATGCTTCTTTTAATTGTGCTATTTTATCTCTAATTTCTTCTTCATCTTTTTTACTTAATCTAATATCAGTGATTGTTTTTAGTGCTTCATAATTCAGCTTATCAATTAAAACATACATGCCATATTTTTCTTTCATCAAAGAATATAAATCATTTGCGGTTATATATATTGTTTTATTGTCGATTTTGTATGAAGCAACAACAGTTTTATCAGATTTTAATAGTTTTTCTTCAATTTTAAATTTACTATCATATTCTTGTTGGTAGTGTTCACCAATCGTCTTATCATATATTTTAAGTTTAATATCTTTACGTAAGTCTGATAATTGCTTTTCAGTATAATCACTAGTTACCATATCATCGATTAAATCTTTTTTGATATATTCAATGAATTTAGGTGCTTCTCTAAAGTTTGTTGAAGTTGTTCCCTCTAAATCATACGTAGGTAATCCTAAAATATAAACAAAGTAATATCCTCTTTCATTCCCTGAAGAAATTAAGCGACCTTTTTCGTTATAACTATCAGGTGCTAAATTTCCATTATCATCTTGGAAATCAGAACTGTAAATAAAATCACGTAAACCACTATTTAGTTCACTATAGATAATTTTATCGTTTTCACAATTAAATTCGGTAATAAATTCCGGTAACTCTAATTCATCTTCATCATCATCTTCATCTTTTTCTTTTTGAAGATTCTTCCATTTGGTAATAAAGAATGATTCAACATCTTCTTCAGTTTCTAATTGTCGTTCAATACTATCAGCTTGACTTTTAGTATTATATTTTAAAATAATACCACAAGCCATATCTTTATAATCATCGATAGCTTCATTTAATGCTTCCTCGTCTTCATCGACTTCTTTTTCAGCTTGTTCATAAGCATAGGCTTCTTTTAGAAAATCTAATTTGTAGTAATTAGCTAACTTATCATTTAAGTCAGGATCATTTTTAGAATCAATAATTCCTAAAAGAATTAATTTTTCATAATATGTATCTTCATCTAGTTTATCTATTTCCGCTGCAATTTTTTCATCAAGTTTATCTTGATCTACTTCATAATTCTCAAGTGCTTTATCTAGTAACTCTTGATTAATCTTATTTATCAAAGTAGCTAAGCCTGTGTTTGTCATAGAATCTACGTCAGTACTAATCTTTAATAAATCATACAATTGACCTTTAGTAACCTTATAATCTTTAAATTCTATTATTGTTTTATCCTCATCAGTTACTTGAGGAAGTGGTTCAGGTCTACTTAAAAGAATAGCTACTACAACAATCGCAATCGCGATAATTAATACTGGTAAACCTTTATAAAGTATTGACTTCCAGTTCATTTCTTACACTCCTTTTTCATTATGTATAACGTTATTATAATATCATTTTTAAACAATATAAACAATAGTTTTAAGAAAATATCACAACTAAATAGGCGGATATAATATATCATTTTGCATGTTATGAATAAATTATTAGCGAATACTAGAAAGAGGGAGGATAATCTAGTAATTCATATTGTTTAAAAATTAGTGCTTCATTGAGGCACTTTTTGTTGTGTATTCGTGTATTAGACGACACAATAACAATTTCTATTGCATTTTTATTCAATTAATTTCTGAAAATAGTAAAAATCCTTAATAATTATCAAATTTTTATCATATGATAAATAATCTTTACTTTGTAAATCATTAAATACCCTAGATAAGGATTGTCTTTCAACTCCGATTAAATCAGCTAAGTAAGTTTTGTTTTTGATAGTGCATTTTCGTTTATCAACTGTTATTTTTTTAATATGAAGAAAATAATAGGCTAATTTACTTTCAATTGTTTTTTGGGATTTTAATTTAATAATTTGATTTAATGTTAAATAGCTTGAAGCGACATGAGTTAAAAATTGTGTTAAAAGACTTGTTTCATCTGTAAATATTTTAAGCAAATTTTCTTTACTTATGAAAAAAACCTCAGCTTTTGTCGCAGAAATAATATCAAAGGGATAAATCGCTTCATTTGAAAAGACAAGGATTTCACCAAATATATCAAATTGTTTTAATATATTAATAATATTTTTCTTGCCATTATTAAATAATTGTTCAATTCTTATTTCACCTTTTATCAAAATTCCAATTTGCCTGCATTCATCACCTGATAATGCAATGATATGTTCCTTCTGATAATTTTTTATCGAATAAGGAATATGCTTTTGCTTTACGGCATTAAATAAATCTTGATAAAAAAGGGCATGAAAGTTTTTTAAATAATCTTTGTGCATTTTTTCACCTACTTTGATAATAGTGTAACATATGTGACACTAAAAATAAAGAAGATAGTTTAGAATAGAGTAAGAATGTTGAGGAGGAAAAAAATGAAAAAAATTTTGTTCTTTTTTAGTATGGTATTATTTATCTTTATTATTTCTAGTTGTGATAAGGAAGAATCACAAACTGTGAAGATTATGGTTCCGGGAGGAGCCCCAACTTTAGGTTTTGTTAAAATGAAGTATGATAATGAAAAAATATTAAACTATAATATTGAATATGATTTAACAAGTGGACCTGATTTACTAAGTAGCGCAATTACTAGCAAGTCACATCAGATTGTTGTAGCACCATCAAATATGGGAGCCAAATTATATTCAATTAATAAAACGTACATCTATGCAGGAACGCTAACATTCGGCAACTTGTATTTAGTTAGTACTGGGGAGTTAACGATTGATAATTTATCGGGAAAATCAATCTGCGCCTTTGGAAAAAATAGTACACCAGATATAATCTTAAGAAAAATCTTGGAAGATCAAGACGTTAATATTAGTTATAGTAATAGTGGCATTGATGTAAGTTTACTAGTAGCTGCTGGTACTTGTGAGATTGCGCTTCTTGCTGAACCAGAATTATCGGAACTAAAAGCAGATGTAAATATTAAAACGATAATCGATTTGCAGGAAGAATATGAAAAGATTTCCGAAAATTTATCTTATCCCCAAGCAGGAATTTTTATTAATAAAGCGTTTGCGGAAGAAAATATGGAGTTCGTTGAAGCATTTTTAACTGAGGTAGAAGCAAGTGTTAATTTTCTTAATAATGAGAAAGAAAAGGTAAGTGATTACTACCAGAAACTAAAACTAAAACCTCTGCGGACAAAAGCAGTATTAATTAATTCTATACCTGGTTCTAATGTTGGTTTTCTAAGTAGTAGTGAATCGAAGGAACTAATTGAACAATATTTTGGGATTATAATGGAATTTAATCCAAACTTAATAGGTAATACACTTCCAGATGATGATTTTTATTTAGGATTATAAATGAAAAAAAGCAGTTGCCTTTATTTAATTTCTTTAATATCTTTATTAATTAGCTATTATTTTCTCAGTCTTATTGTTAATAATGAAGTGCTTTTACCTACAATTAGACAACTCGGTAATTATTTTTATCAAATTGAATTTAATGAATTTCTTAAAAATGTATCTCATACCTTGCTTAAAGCTCTTTCAAGTTACTTAATTAGTATGATACTAGCCTTTATACTAGCAATTATAGCCCGTTATAAAAAACTTTATTTGTTTATTAATCCTTATATTAGTATTTTAAAGACGATACCGACAATCTCGATTATTTTAATCGTAATTGTCTGGTTAGGGAATGAATTGGCAATATATTTAATTCCCTTTCTTGTTATCTTTCCGCTATTATATGAAACGATTTTTTATCAGCTCAAAAATGTTGATGTAAAGCTAATAGCTGTAACAAATGTCTATCGTTTTAGTTTAAAACAAAAGCTCAAATATTTATACTTTTATCCATTATTAGAAGGTTTAATGTTGTCCTTTAAGCAAACCTTTGGTTTATGTTTAAAGATAATCGTGATGGCAGAAGTATTAGCTCAAGGAGAATTTGGAATAGGAGCTAAAATTCAAAATGAAAGAATAAATATTGAAATGTCAGGTGTATTTGCCTGGACGATTATTCTGATAGTGATTATTTTAGTAATTGATTTTGTTTTAGATACCGTAACAAAAAGAGTGATAAAATGGAAGTGTTATAATGAAAATTAAGTTAAGTAAAGCATACCTCGATAATGTTGTGTTCCAAGATTTTACTTTAGAAATTGTAGATCATAAAATAAATATTGTTATCGGACCTTCAGGATGCGGTAAAACAACTTTATTAGAATGTATCGCTAATATCAGTGATTATGATGGAGAAATTATCCCAAAAGTTGAGAAAATTGGTTATGTATTTCAAGAAGACAGATTGTTTCCTTATTTAACAATTTTAAAGAATTTACTTATTATTAACGATGATGTAAATAAAGTAAATTATTTATTACAACAGTTTAATGTTGAATACTTAAAGCATAAGTATCCTCATCAAATTAGTGGTGGCGAAAAACAACGAATTGCTTTAATAAGGGCATTTCTTCGTGATAATGAATTAATCTTAATGGATGAACCATTTAAGTCTTTAGATTATCATCTTAAGTATAACTTAGTAGAAATGATCTATAAGTTATATGAGAAAACAAATAAAACAATAATCTTAGTTACACATGATTTAGATATTACCTTATATTTAGGACATTATATTCATGTTTTATCATTAAAAAAGCCCAAACTAAAGGCGACACTTGAAAATAATTTTGTCGCACAAGCATTAAATAATGAGAGCATTTTATTGTTAAATGAACTAAAAGCCCTTATGGTTTAAGAAAAACTGTTGACGAGTAGTCAACAGTTTTATTTGTTATATCCAATTTAAAGATAGGGAAAGATGAAAAACAGACCATACCCTATTAATGTATAAATTATACCTGGTAAGAACTTATTAAGGAGTCAGAAAGCCCTGCCTTAAAATATGCTTTAACACAATTTTTGGCGAAGATAAACATAATTCTTCCGTACATTCTCCACCCTTTTGTTTATGAATTTTATTATTATAATTATAGCAAAAATAGTTTTTGTTTTATATATGAAATATAAAAAAATTCTTGAAAACACCAAAAAGTGATCCAAGAATTTTTATTTAATGACTAAGCTCACTTTATTCATCAGAATAATTGACAATATTGAGGAAAAGTGTTGATTTTTTACGTCAATATAATATAATATTAGAAGTGTGTTGAGAAAAAGTTCACAATATTATTAAAGAGTGATAAAATGAAAGTGAGTAAAATAGTTGAGTTAATCGATGGGAAAATCATTACCCAAAATCCTGATAATCATGATAAGGAATATTTAAAGGCTTTTGCTTGTGATTTAATGAGTGATTGCTTAGCTTTTGTCGATGACGATAATTGTATTTTAATTACAGGTTTAATTAATGAACAAGCACTTAGAACAGCAGAAATTTTGGATATTGATTGCATAGTATTTGCGCGTGGTAAAAAATTACATGATAATATGGTTAATTTAGCTAAAATAAATCGAATGACGCTAATTACAACCCAATATACATTATTTGAAGTAAGTGGTATATTATATCAAACCGGTCTCAAAGCGTTAAAAATTTAGGTGGAATTATGGATATAACATATGATTTTGAAGTTTATGCAAATGATTATCAAAATGCTGGAAATGCATCTAGTGAGATTAAGAAGTATTTAATGCAAATTGGCTTTACCACTAAATTTATTCGCAAAATCGTGATTTGTGCCTATGAAGCAGAAATGAATATCGTAATTCATTCGCTTGGTGGAAAATTAACGATTACGATTGATAATAAAAAAATCATCTTAACATCAACCGATAAAGGTCCAGGAATTAAAGATCTTGATTTAGCATTATCAGAAGGTTATTCAACTGCAACAGAAGCGGTAAGGGAAATGGGATTCGGTGCTGGTATGGGTTTACCTAATATGAAAAAAAATTGTAAATTTTTTGAAATAGATTCTAGTTCTAAAGGAACAATAGTTAAATTGTCTTGGGAGATAAAAGATGAAACATTTAGTTGATATTCATAGTGAAAGATGTATTGGCTGTACAAGATGTATGCGTGCCTGCCCTACTGAAGCAATTAGAATTATTAACAACAAAGCTAGTTTAATTCAAGACCATTGTATTTATTGTGGCAATTGTATTATTAATTGTCATAAGAGTGCATATAAAGTGTACAGTGATAGTTTTGCCAATTTAAATAAATATCAAATAAAGGTTGCAATTGTTCCCTTAGCGATTTTTGGTATGGTAGCTGATGAAGCTGAATTAGGTGGGATTTATAAAATATTATATAATTATGGCTTTGATGAAGTATTTGATTTGTCTGGTATTTGTTCACTATTATCAGAAAAGGTGAATGAGTATATATATAATTCCGATAAAACATATATATTAACACATTGTCCGACAATTGTTAGACTTATTCAATTAAAATATCCGATTTTATTGGAAAATCTACTACCGTTTGATTTTCCTTTTGAGATTGGTGCTAAGGTTATTCGAAAAATAGTTAGTGATAAATATCAAATTTCAGAAGCTAAAATAGGTATTAGTTATATAAGTGAATGTTTATCTAATTTTATTGCGGTTAAAGAACCGCTTGGAAAACAAGGTTCAAATATTGATAATGTCTTTTTATTTAATGATTTAATTAGAAATAATCTCGATAAGAAAACGGGCTTAACAAATTTAGTTAAATCAGGTGTTCATTTTTGTCAAACCGGAGCTTATCAACATATAAATAAAAATAATGATGTTTTAACAGTTGATGGGATAAAACAAGTTGATGAAGTAATGGAAAACTTATATTTAAATAAAATTAACGCAGTAAAATTAATTGAGGCTTATTCATGTGTCGGAGGTTGTGTCGGTGGTAATTTTACCATTGAAAATACATTTGTGGCTAAATGGAAAGCTAGTCAATTATTTGAACATACTAAAACAAATGATGATGAGTTATTGAATCAATATCGTAAATCTTTAACTGATAATGACTATTTGTTTTCTGAATTAGTAAATCCCTTATCATCATATCAATTGAGTGATAATATTAAACAATCACTAAATAAAATGAGTAAAATTAATCAAATTTTAAAACAATTGCCTAATATCGATTGTTGTGCCTGTGGTTCTCCATCATGCCATGCATTTGCGGAAGATGTGGTTAATAAAGTAAAAACAATTGATGAATGTCATTTCTTTCGAAAGGAGAAATAAAAATGCTTGTATCTGAGTTTCTTAATGATGATCGTTTTGAACTAGTTACTGACACAATTAATGATAAGCTGATAAAGGGAGCATATTGTGGCGATTTATTAAGTTGGGTAATGAGTCACGCTAAAAAAGGAGACTTATGGTGTACGGTATTAACTCATGCTAATGTAGTTGCGATTGCTACTTTATTAGAAGTTTCTTGTGTAATTATTTGTGAAAGTGCTCCAATTGAGAGTGAAACAATCAAAAAAGCAAATCAAGAAAAAGTAAATCTGATAAAAACTAAGTTAAATAGTGTCGAGGTAATTAAAAAGCTGTGGGTTGAAAATGGTTAATTGTTTTTATGATTTACATATTCATACAGCCTTATCCCCCTGTAGTAGTGATGATATGACACCTAATAATATCGTTAATATGTCCCTATTAAAAGGACTTGATATTATTGGAATTACTGACCATAACAGCGCTAAAAATGTCGCTAGTGTGATGAAATGTGCTGAAAAAACAACGTTAATAGTTATTCCGGGAATAGAGGTTGAAACATTTGAAGGTATTCATTTGTTGTGTTATTTTAAAACAATTAAAAATGTTTATGCTTTTGATAAAATTATTTATGATAACTTGCCAGAGATAAATAATAATGAGGATTTTTATGGGAGGCAATTAATTATTGCTGAAGATGATCGAATAATTGCTAAAGAAAAGAAAGCACTGCTTAATTCAACATCACTCAAAATAGATAAAGTCATACAATTAGCACATAAATATCAAGGGATTGTTATACCTGCGCACATAGATCGACGGGCAAATGGGATTATTAGTATTTTAGGATTTATTCCCCCCAATTTAGCTATTGAAGGAATAGAAATTCAAGCTACTAATAGTCAAAATAATTATCGTCAGTATCGGGTATTCCAGAACTCAGATGCTCATTATTTAGGAGATATTTGTGAAAAAGTGAACAAAATTTGTTTATCCGCTAAAAATTGCACAGCCTTCTTTAAATATTTTGGTGGTGAAATATGAGGGATATATCATTACATGTGTTAGATATCGTTATGAATTCAATAAAAGCAAACGCAACATTAATTGAAATCACAATTATTGAAACTACATCAAAAGTTAGTGTGACAATTAAAGATAATGGTCAAGGAATGTCGGAGGACTATGTAAAACATGTGTTAGATCCATTTCTTACCTCACGGACAACAAGAAAAGTAGGATTAGGCATCCCACTGCTTTATCAAAATGTAAAAAAAACTGCTGGTGAGTTTACTATTGAATCTAAGCTTAATCAAGGAACACTTGTTAAAGCAGTTTTCAATAAAAATCATATTGATTGTATACCACTAGGGGATATGGAAGCGACAATTATCACGCTTATTACTCTAGAACCTAAAGTGGATTTTATCTATCGCTTTAAAACTTGTAATGAAGAGTTTGTTTTAAATACACTGGAAATGAAATAGAAATTAAAATTGTTAAAGCGCGACGATGTCGCTTTAAATAAATAAATAATTGAGGAGGTTACTATGGCAAATTTAGAATTGACTGCTGAAAAATATGCCTTATTAAAAACATTTATCGATGAAAATCGTAGTGAAACTAGTGGTTTAATGCCAGTGTTACACAAAGCACAAGATATTTTTGGTTGTATTCCTATTGAAGTTCAAAAATTTATTTCTAAAGAATTAAATGTGTCAGTATCTGAGATTTATGGAGTTGTGACATTTTATTCTCGTTTTTCAACTGAACCAGTAGGAGACCATCTAATTGGTGTATGTTTAGGAACAGCTTGTTATGTTAAAGGGGCTCAAAAAATTTTAGATGAGTTACAAAGTGCATTAAAAATTAAGCCAGAAGAAACAACAGCAGATGGTAAATTTACTTTAACTGCAACACGTTGTTTGGGAGCTTGTGGCTTAGCACCTGTAATGATGATTGATGATGAAGTGTATGGACGCTTAACACCAGATATGGTACCGGATATCTTATCAAAATATGATAAGGAGGAAACTAAATGAAAAAATCAGTCGAAGAATTAATGAAAATCCGTCAAGAGACATTAAAGAAAATGGAACTACGTGAAAATGATGCACATTGTCGAATCGTTGTTGGCATGGGAACTTGCGGTATATCTGCAGGTGCAAGACCTTGTTTAACCGCGATTGTTGATGAGGTTAATAAAAGAGGCCTATCCAATGTTCAAATTGTCCAAACAGGATGTGTCGGAATGTGCCGTCTTGAACCGATGTTTGATGTAATTATTGGTGATAAAAAGTATACTTATGTCGATATGACACCAGAAAAATCACGCCAAGTAGTGGTTGAACATATTGTAAATAATCGTGTTATCCATGAATATACAATTGGTGAAGAAGAAAAAGAATAAGGAGGGTAAATATGCAATATTATCGAGCACATGTTTTGATTTGCGGAGGTACAGGTTGTACATCAGGTAAATCGTTAGAAATAAAGGCTGAATTGGAAAAACAACTGGTAACTTATGGTATCGAAAATGAAGTTAAAGTTGTTATGACAGGTTGTTTTGGTCTTTGTGAAGCAGGACCAATAATGGTAGTCTATCCTGAAGGAACTTTTTATGCTCATGTACAAGTTAAAGATGTTAAGAAAATTGTTGAAGAACATTTATTTAAAGGGCGCATTGTTAAAGAAAAGTTGTATTATGAAGCACTTGATGAGGATAAGGTTATCTCAGTAAATGAAGTTGAATTTTATGCGAAGCAAAAACGGATTGCACTAAGTAATTGTGGTGTTATCGATCCAGAAAACATTGATGAATATTTAGCTAAAGATGGTTATCAAGCTCTAATAAAAGTGCTGACTGATATGAAACCACGTGAAGTTATTGAAGAAATTAAGAAATCAGGATTACGTGGCAGAGGTGGAGCAGGATTTCCTACAGGTCTTAAATGGGAATTTGCGTCTAACTATGAAGATGATATGAAATATGTGTGTTGTAATGCTGATGAGGGTGATCCTGGTGCATTTATGGATCGTTCAATTTTAGAAGGTACACCACATTCTGTCATTGAAGCAATGACAATTGCCGGTTATGCTACAGGTAGTAAAAAAGGCTATATTTATATAAGAGCTGAGTACCCAATAGCTGTAAAACGCTTGGAAATCGCGATTAAGCAAGCTAAAGATTATGGCTTATTAGGCAATAATATTTTAGATACGAAATTTAGTTTTGATATTGAAATCAGATTAGGAGCTGGGGCTTTTGTCTGTGGTGAAGAGACAGCACTAATTGAATCAATCGAAGGAAAACGGGGAATGCCTAGAACTAAACCACCATTCCCAGCTGAAAAAGGAATTTGGGGAAAACCAACACTTATTAATAATGTTGAAACATTTGCCAATATTCCAGCGATAATTTTAAAAGGTGGCGAATGGTTTGGAAGTATTGGTACCGAAAAATCAAAAGGTACAAAGGTATTTGCCTTAGGTGGGAAGATTAAAAATACTGGTTTAGTGGAAATTCCTATGGGAACGACACTTCGCGAAGTAATATACGGTATTGGTGGAGGCATCCCAGATAATAAGAAATTCAAAGCTGTTCAAACAGGAGGACCATCAGGTGGTTGTTTAACAGCTGAACATTTAGATACGCCAATTGACTATGACAATCTAGTTAGCATCGGTTCAATGATGGGTTCCGGTGGAATGATTGTTATGGATGAAGATACATGTATGGTGGATATTGCGAGGTTCTTCCTTGATTTTACTTGTGAAGAATCATGTGGTAAATGTACACCTTGTCGTGAAGGGACAAAACGTTTAAAAGAAATTTTAGATAAAATTGTTGCTGGAAATGGTACAATAGAAGATTTAGACCGATTAGAAAATTTAGCTGGTTACATTAAAGATAATGCCTTATGTAATCTTGGACAAACAGCACCTAATCCAGTTATTTCAACATTAAAATTCTTTAGGGATGAATATATGGCCCATGTAGTTGATAAAAAATGTCCAACTAGTGTTTGTAAGGATTTACTACAATATACAATAACTGATAAATGTATTGGTTGCGGCAGTTGTGCTAAAGTATGTCCACAAGGTTGTATTGAACCTTTAGGAAAAGAAATTAATAGTAAAACTAAACGTAGACAATACGTGATTGATCAAAATAAATGTATTAAGTGTGGTGCATGTCTAGAGGCTTGTCCACCTAAAGTAAAAGCAATAATTAGAAAGTAGGGGAGGCTTATATGAACGTGAAAGTAACTATTGATGGTAAATTGTATGAAGTACCTAGTCATTATACTGCGCTGGATGCTTGTAAAGCAGCAAATATCGATATTCCTACATTATGCTTTTTAAAGGAATTAAATGAAACAGCAGCGTGTAGAATGTGTGTCGTTGAAGTTGAAGGTGCCAGAAGTTTACAAGCATCATGTGTATTAAAAGTCCGCGATGGAATGAAGATAAAAACTAACACTAAAAGGGTTCAAGATTCAAGGGCTACAACTTTAGAATTACTGCTCGCTAATCATAACAAGGAATGTCTAAACTGTGACCGTAATGGTAAATGTGAATTGCAAGATTTAGCAGAGCGTTTTCATCTAAAAGAAATATATTTTGATAGTTTTGAAAAAAGGACACCTTTTATTGATGATTCATCATTTTCAATTGTAAGAGATCAATCAAAATGTATTTTATGTGGTCGTTGTGTTTCTGCATGTGAAAAAATTGCGGGAATGTCAGTATTAGCTTATACAAATCGTGGTTTTGAAGCTAATGTTGGAACTGGTTTTAATGTTGAATTAGATGATGCAGGATGTATTTCCTGTGGTCAATGTATTAATGTTTGTCCTGTAGGTGCATTACAGGAAAAATCACATGTTGAACAAGTTTGGGATGCGATTAGTGATCCTAAAAAACATGTTGTTATTCAAACTGCACCAGCAGTAAGAGCAGCAATTGGCGAAGAGTTTGGATTACCAATTGGAACAAGTTGTACTGGTAAAATGATTGCTGCAATCAGAAGATTAGGAGTAGATAAAGTTTTTGATACTAACTTTGCTGCTGACCTAACAATTCTTGAAGAAGGACATGAGTTATTAGATCGTTTGCAAAATGGTGGTAAATTACCGCTACTTACATCATGTTCCCCAGGATGGATTAGACTTATTGAACAATATTATCCTGAACTGCTTCCAAATTTATCATCTTGTAAATCACCACATCAAATGTTTGGAGCTATTATCAAATCTTATTATGCTGAAAAAACGAAAATTGATCCAAAGGATATCTATGTAGTCTCTGTGATGCCTTGTACTGCTAAGAAATTTGAAATGAACCGTGAGGAATTATCTCATAATGGACTTAAAGATGTTGATGCAGTCTTAACAACAAGGGAATTAGGCAGAATGCTTAAGGAAAAAGGTATTCGCTTTAATGAATTACCTGATGAAGATTTTGATCATCCATTAGGTGAATATACTGGAGCTGGAGTTATCTTTGGTGCTACTGGTGGAGTAATGGAAGCAGCCTTAAGAACTGTGGCAGATATCTTAACTGGTGAAGACTTAAAAGATTTTGAGTATCATGCTGTTCGTGGTTTCGAAGGTATTAAGGAAGCTGAATTAGAAATAGCTGGAAATAAGATTAGTATTGCTATCGCACATGGTGGTGGAAATGCTAGAAAATTAATGGATATTATTAAATCGGGTAAAAAAGAATATCATTTTGTAGAAATTATGGGTTGTGAAGGTGGTTGTATTAATGGTGGTGGTCAACCATATGTTAATTCACACATCCGTAATGAAGGAATCGATTATAAAAAATTACGAGCTCAAGTATTATATAATGAAGATAAGAGTAAAGAGTTTAGAAAGAGTCATCATAATAAAGAAGTTAAACAATTATATGATGAGTTCTTAGAAAAACCAAATAGTCACAAGGCTCATGAACTTCTACATACATCATATAAAGCTCGGGAAATTTTTCCGATTAAATAATTAATAGCAAGCGTGTAAAAACGCTTGCTTATTTATCGAGATTTTGAATATTTGGTTTGTATTAATTGTAAAGATATATAATATAAGTAGGAGATATTTTATCCAAGAAATCACCTTAGTGTTTATTGTAAGTTTTTGTAATTTGATGTATAATAAACTATGGTGAAATACTAACAACAAGGAGGAAGTAATAATGGCTAAAAAATTCCAATCTATGGATGGGAATCAAGCAGCAGCACATGTTGCATATGCTTTTACAGAAGTAGCCGGTATTTATCCAATTACACCATCTTCTCCAATGGCAGAGTATGTTGATTTATGGGCTTCACTTGGTAAGAAGAATTTATTTGGAATGCCGGTTAAGATTGTGGAAATGCAATCTGAAGCTGGGGCTGCTGGAACCGTTCATGGTTCACTACAAACAGGAGCACTAACCACTACATTTACCGCATCTCAAGGATTATTATTAAAAATCCCTAATATGTATAAAATCGCAGGTGAATTACTACCAGGTGTTATTCATGTAGCCGCAAGAAGTATCGCAGCTCAAGCACTATCAATATATGGTGATCACCAAGATGTAATGGCAGCTCGTCAAACTGGTTTTGCTATGCTAGCAACATCATCTGTACAACAAATAATGGATTTAGGTGGAGTAGCTCATCTTGCAGCTATTAAATCAAGAATTCCATTTCTCCATTTCTTTGATGGATTCCGTACATCACATGAAATTCAAAAAATTGAAGTTATGGATTTTGAAGTATTTGATCGTTTGCTAGACAAAGAAGCTGTGCAAAACTTTAGGAATAATGCTTTAAATCCAGCTAACCCTGTGACACGTGGTTCTGCACAAAATGACGATGTATATTTCCAAGGTCGTGAGGCGCAAAACAAATTTTATGATGCAGTACCTGACATAGTAAATGATTATATGAAGGAAATATCAGCTGTAACGGGTCGTTCCTACAAACCCTTTGTCTATTACGGTGCTAAAGATGCTACAGATGTAATTGTCGCAATGGGTTCAGTTACCGAAACAATTGAAGAAACTGTTGATTATTTGAATACCCAAGGACATAAAGTTGGTTTAGTACGTGTACATCTTTACCGTCCGTTTTCTAGTAAATATTTCTTTGCTGTTTTACCTCAAACAGTTAAAAACATCGCTGTTTTAGATCGAACAAAAGAACCAGGTTCACCTGGAGAACCGTTATACCTAGATGTAAAATCAATTTTCTATGGTAAAGAAAATGCTCCAAGAATTATTGGTGGACGTTATGGATTATCATCTAAAGATACTACACCAGCACAAATGGTAGCAGTATATAATCATTTGGCAAATAATGGTCATGATAATTTTACCGTTGGTATTTTAGATGATGTCACTAATTTATCACTTGAACTTGATGAATCTATTGATGTATCAGATAAAGATACTACAGAAGCATTATTCTTTGGTTTAGGATCAGATGGTACAGTAGGAGCAAATAAAAATACTATCAAAATTATTGGTGATAATACAGATTTTTATGTTCAAGCATATTTCGCATACGATTCTAAAAAATCTGGTGGCGTTACGCGTTCACATTTACGTTTTGGGAAAAAACCAATTCGTTCAACTTATTTAGTAACAAAACCTTCATTTGTTTCTTGTTCAATAGATTCATACTTAGAAAAATATGATATGTTATCTGGGCTTAGAAAAGGTGGAACGTTCTTACTAAATACTATTTATAATGCTGAAGAAATTATCGAAAAAATGCCAAATAAAATTAAGAAAATTCTCGCAGAAAGAGAAGCTAAATTTTATATTATTGATGCGATTACATTAGCTAGAGAAATTGGTTTAGGTAATCGGACAAATACTATTTTACAGTCAGCATTCTTTAAATTAAATGAACAAATCATTCCTTTTAATGAAGCAGAAGATTTAATGAAAAAATACGCTGAAAAAACCTATGCACGTAAAGGTGAAAAAGTTGTTAAATTAAATTGGCGCGCTATTGAAGTAGGATATGAAAGTTTAACAGAAGTTAAAGTAGATCCAGCATGGATTGATTTAAAGGATGAAGAAAGAGAAATTGATAAAGACAGACCAGATTTTGTTAAAGAAATCGCAGAACCAATTAATCAAATAAATGGTAATGATTTACCAGTATCAGCATTTGAAAAGTATGTTGATGGTACAATGGAAAATGGTTCAACACAATATGAGAAACGTGCGATCGCAAACTTTGTTCCAAGATGGATAGAAGAGAATTGTATTCAATGTAATCAATGTTCATTTGTTTGTCCGCATGCTGTAATTCGTCCATTCTTATTAACGGAAGAAGAAAAAGCAAAAGCTCCGAAAGATTTAGTTACACTAAAACCACTTGGAAAAGGCTTAGATGGATTACAATATCGGATTCAGGTATCACCTTTAGATTGTACAGGCTGCGAAGTGTGTGTTAATGCTTGTCCAGGTAAAAAAGGTGTTAAAGCGCTTGAAATGGTACCAATTGGTGAAGAAATTGAAAGAAATGAAGCAATCAATGCTGATTACTTATTCAATAATGTTACTTATAAAGATAACTTAATGAATAAAAGTAATGTCAAAGGCTCACAATTTGCGCAACCGCTATTTGAATACCATGGTGCTTGCCCTGGTTGTGGTGAAACACCATATATTAAATTAGCTACACAACTATTTGGTGACAGAATGGTAATTGCTAATGCGACTGGATGTTCATCAATTTATGGTGGTTCTTATCCTTCAACACCATATACAAAAAATATTGAAGGTCGTGGACCAGCGTGGGCAAATTCTTTATTTGAAGATAATGCAGAATTTGGTTTCGGTATGAGAATTGCTGCGGAAACAATGCGTGACCGCATCCAAAATATCATGGCTGAAAATATTGATAAAGTAGATAATGATTTAAAAGAACTCTTTACAAAATGGCTTGAAAATCGTAACTCAGGCATTATTACTCGTGAAATTGAAAAAGACATTATTAAAGGCATTGAAGCAAGTAAAAATGAAAGTGTTAAAGCAATATTAGCTGTAAAAGATCATCTCGTTAAACGTTCACAATGGATTTTTGGTGGCGACGGTTGGGCATATGATATTGGCTTTGGTGGTTTAGACCATGTAATTGCTAATAACGAAGACGTAAATATTCTTGTACTAGATACAGAAGTTTACTCAAATACAGGTGGACAATCATCTAAGTCTTCACAAACAGGTTCAATTGCGAAATTTACCGCTGCTGGTAAACCTGGTAAGAAAAAAGATTTAGCTGCAATCGCGATGAGTTATGGTCATGTATATGTAGCTACAGTATCATCAGGATACTCACAAGCACAAGTATTAAAAGCTTTTGCTGAAGCTGAAAGCTATCCAGGACCATCACTTATTATTGCTTATTCTCCATGTATTGCACATGGAATTAAGGGTGGATTATCAAATTCACAATATCAATCAGCGCTTGCTACTG
>CALFRW010000086.1 GCA_937919135.1 uncultured Haloplasmataceae bacterium | reverse complement strand
TTAGAACGTTTTAAAAAAGCACTGATCTTAATTTTCATTTTGACTTCCCCTTTAATTAAAATTAGTTTTGATAATTTTCGAATGTTAGTCCTAAACTAAAGCATGAGTAAACTACTCATGCAAATATATTTTCATTGCCTCATGAAATAATTCTCTTAGTCTAGCTTTATTTAAGTAATAATAAAACCTGTGCTCAACTCTATCAAAATCAACAATCCCTAATTCTTGTAAATTGGTTAAATGATATGATGTAGTAGCTGCACTCATTCCAATTTCTTCAGCAATTTCATTTACATACCATGATTTTTCTGCTAATAATTCTATAATATTCATCCTCCGTTTATCCGCAATCGCCTTTAAAAAGGCTAATATCTTTTCCCTTTCAGGTTCTTCACTAATAAACTTCCAAGATTCACTACCAAATATTAGACATTCTGTACCCTTTTTAGTTGCCCAATAATCAGAACCTAAACACTTAAAGTAACTGACATGAATCAGAATTTCTTGACCAAAAACATTTATATCTTTTAAAAAGTACTTTCTGCTAAATTTTTCGGGATTCGATCTAAATTCTTGATAATAAAGTTTTAGTGCTGGTTCGACAGATTTATCGATATCATCTTCAAAGGGGAGATATGCTTTTTCATAAAACTGCCTAAGAAACATCACATACCTTTTTTTTGTTTCTTGTGGATTTTCGATACTTTCAATAAGTTTTTGCTTGACATCAATATCTAATAGATCCAAATTGCCGATTATTTCTATTAGTTCTAAAGGATTATTTATTATCTTATCTAGATTATATACATCGCGAATATTACGATTATAATTTTCATAATATAAATCTTCAATCATATATGAAAGCATTACCTTTTCGTCACTATCATCTATGGCTTGAAGCATTTCCTCTATGCTCTTTATTTCATGATTATGAAGCAGGTATTTCATATAAATGGTAACTCCCATAGTCGTACTATAAATACATGAATATTTGTGAAAAAAATATTGCATTTCCCAATTCATATAACTTGTTAACTTAGTTTGCATTTTGTCCACTGTACTTATAGTATCTTTAAAAATTTTCTTGTGCTTTTTATCCATATCCTTAGTTAACTTATCAATATAGGCTACCATAGTTACCGCATACAATAATTCTAAAGGCTTACTAAAAATAAAATGAAATTTCTTTCCTTTAAACTCGTGTAACATAATACCTCCTTCTAAGTTTTTCGAACTTATATGTTTTGATAACCTTCTAATGTTATAGTATAGCTAATTACTGACTTTGTCAAGAAGTAAGAACTTATCTTCTGCGACTATTTCTAATCAGTAATAACCTAAATAATTGTGCTATCCCTGTCGCCATTGCAGCTACGTATGTAAGCGCTGCTGCACCTAATACTTTTTTTGAACCCACTATTTCTTTATTTATAATAAACCCGTTTCCAATTAATAAATTTATCGCCCTACTACTAGCATTAAATTCCACTGGTAGTGTGATTACTTGAAAAAAAACAGCTGCCCCAAATAATAAAATACCAATATCCATTAATCCACCTAGTTCCGGGATGATTAAACCAATAATGATAAATAGCCATGCCGCAGATGAACCAAAACTAGCAATTGGAAAGATCGAATTTCTAATCTTTAAAGGAATATACCCTTTTGCATGTTGAATTGCATGGCCAACTTCGTGTGAAGCAACACTAACTGAAGCAATAGAAGTGCCCTGATAAACTGCTTCCGATAACCTTAGAACACGTTTCCGGGGATCATAATGATCACTAAGATAACCCTTGGTCATTTCAATCGGGATATTAAATAAACCTTGTTCATCTAATAAACGCTTTGCGACCTCGTAACCAGTATAATTTCTTATTGTTGGTACATTCAAGTATTTAGTAAAATTAGATTTCACTTTACCTTGAGCATATAGGGTAAAAATTATCGCGGGGAATAGTATTACGATTGTTGGGTCAAAGCCCCAAATAAATGGATAAAACATTATATCATTCCTTATTTTCCCAACTCACTCAACATTTTTTACAAAACAAATAACCCTCTCCGCTTCCTCAAAACCACAACTTTTATGAAATAACTCACTAACTGTATTATCTATGGTACAATCGGATGCGATTTGTTTAATACCTTGTTCTTTTGCATAATGCATTGCTTTCTTGATTAATTCCCTTCCTATACCACGGTTACGATATGCTTCTAACACATATATAGCTTCGATATACACTACAGGAAACGTATCAGTTCCATTAACATAATCCCTCCGAACGGATATATTCATAAAGGCTATATACTGATTATTTACTTGGTATAAAAAGCCTATTTCTCTTTGATTCATTTCCTCATTAATTAAATATTCATGATATGTATCATACATTTCCGCAAATGGATGGTCAGGAAATAGCTTTATCGATAAGTCTACCCAAGCATTAATATTTGTTTTATTAGCATAAATTATACTCACTTTCTCATCTCCTAAAGTACTAAAAATCTTTTATAACTCATATTTTATTATGCGAGGTGAAATTAGCTTGAAAAATAATATGAGTAAATTTATTTCTTATGGTGTGTCTTAACTACATTAACGGTTGTATTCCAAGGAACACCTATTATACTACCAACTATCGGATTAGCTTTTAGTCCATTAAGTACCCTACCAATCGCATTATCAGCTTCATAGTATTTTTAGCAGCACTTTTAATTCTCCTCATGATAAGTTTAGAGGAGGCTACGATCTTGTTGTTTACTACAGGCTTGTTAGGGGTAATAATGGACAGTGCTTTACCGAAAAGGGATATTATTATCAATTTTATTATCAAGCATCGCTCTTACGCTCGGAATGCTATCTTTAACATACATCATCGACATTAAAGGGTTTGAAAAAGTAAAAAGTTCATTATCATTACCATTAGTACTGTTAATATTCCTAGCTTTTTCGTTAGTTTATTCTACGATTTGGAATATTTCGTTTAAAAAGTTCATCAAACTGCTTAATAAACACAAAATAATCAACATCTAATTATTGACATTTATAATTGTTTTTCCACCCATATAAGGTCTTAAGACAGTTGGAATATTAATACTACCATCTTCCCTCAGATGATTTTCTAAAAGTGAAATTAACATTCTTGGTGGTGCCACAACTGTATTATTTAAAGTATGAGCAAAATAGTTTCCTTTGTTGCCTTTAATTCTAATTCCTAATCTTCTTGCTTGAGCATCACCTAAATTAGAACAACTTCCAACCTCAAAGTACTTTTGTTGTCTTGGACTCCATGCTTCAACATCAATACTCTTTTCTTTTAAATCAGCTAAATCACCACTACAACATTCAAGCAATCTAACTGGTATATCCATGCTTGTAAAAAACTCGACCGTATAATTATATAACTTTTCAAACCATTTTTTAGATTCTGATGGTTCACATACAACAATCATCTCTTGTTTTTCAAATTGATGGATTCGATATATACCACGCTCTTCAATTCCATGAGCACCTTTTTCTTTTCTAAAACAAGGAGAATAGCTTGTATAAGTATATGGCAATTTATCACTATCTAATATCGTATCATAAAATTTACTTATCATTGAATGTTCACTAGTACCAATCAAATATAGATCTTCTCCTTCGATTTTATACATCATCGCATCCATTTCCGCAAAACTCATAACACCAGATACAACGCCACTCCGAATCATATATGGTGGAATACAATATGTAAAACCTTTTTCAATCATAAAATCACGAGCATATGTTGTTACCGCTGAATGTAATCTCGCAAAGTCTCCAATTAAATAGTAAAAACCATTTCCTGATACCTTTCTAGCACTATCTAGATCAATACCACCAATTTTTTCTATGATGTCTAAGTGATATGGTACATCAAAAGTAGGAACCTTTGGTACTAAATATCTTTTAAGTTCCACATTTTCACTATCATCTTTTCCAATCGGGACAGTTCCATCAATAATATTTGGAATAACTAGCATAATTTCTTTAATTCGTGCTTCGATTTCTTCGGTAACAGTATCATTTTCAGTTATTTTTTCGTTTATCCTAATAACACTTTGTCTAATACTATTAGCTTCATCAGGTTTTTTTTCTTTCATTAAAGACCCAATCTTTAAAGATGCAGCATTCCTTTCCTTACGTAATTCATCACTCTGAACTTTAATGTTTCTAAATTTTTGGTCTAATGCTATTACCTCATCTACTAAAGGTAATTTTTCAAATTGAAACTTATTTCGAATGTTTTCTTTCGCAAGATCTCCTGTCCCTACAACCTCAGCCTGAAAACTTCTGCCGT
>CALFRW010000085.1 GCA_937919135.1 uncultured Haloplasmataceae bacterium | reverse complement strand
GGCATGGCAGGCCGAACAAGAATGCAATTTTATCGTTTTAAAAATCAAGAATATGTTTTGGCTTCAAGAACACTTGGCGCTAAAGATACTCGCGTAATGTTTAAGCATATTTTCCCTAATTCACTTGGGACATTAATTACCACGTCTATACTAATTATTCCAGGAACTATTTTTTCTGAAACAACTTTAAGTTATTTAGGAATAATTAATTTAAGTACTGGAAATCTAACTAGTGTTGGAACATTACTTGCAGGTGCACAACCATATTTAGCTACTTATCCACATATGATTTTCTTCCCAGCGGTATTTATTAGTTTATTAATGTTAAGCTTTAATCTATTCGGTAATGGTTTACGTGATGCCTTTAATCCATCGCTGAGAGGAACGGAGGATTAATTATGAAAAAATTAGAAGTAAAAAACTTACAAATATCTTTTCGTACCTATGGTGGAATCTTAAAAGCTGTACGCGATATTTCTTTTGACCTATATAAAGGAGAAATATTAGCAATTGTCGGCGAATCAGGTTCAGGAAAATCAGTTACCAGCAAAGCAATAATAGGTATTTTAGCTGGTAATTCGATTGTTGAAGGTGGAGAGATTATATATGACGGTCAGGATCTATTAAAGATATCAGAAGATGATTTTCATAAAATCAGAGGCGATAAAATTGCTATGATTTTCCAAGATCCACTATCAAGTTTAAATCCGATAATGCGGGTTGGTAAACAATTAACAGAAGCAATGATTTTAAAAGCAAAATCAAGCAAAAGAAATGCTCGTCATATTTTCAATAAAAAACTAGATATTCTAAAAATTAATTGTGATGAAGCATCAAAGGATTCGACTATTACTACTCAAACAGATATTAAAAATCAAATTAATACTTTTAAAAATTTTTGCATTCATAGTACAAAGTTAGAACGCGATTATAATGAATCCTTATCAGAACTAATTGGTCTTCAATTCAGTGTTGAAAACACATTATTTTTAATTGATAAACAGCAAAAGGTTGATTTTAAAAAGTCCTTGAAAGTAATAATAAAGGAAATTAATGCAAGTCTTCATCCTTTTCTTTTATCGAAAGATAATGAGATAGAACAAATATTTACTGATATTGAACAATTAAGAAGAAAAGGCAAGAATGCAAACACTGAGGAAGTAGTTGGTACTTTAAATAGGCTAAATACAATTATTGAATCTACATTGAATAAAGAAAAACCTGATTTCTTTGCTTTAGGTTATTTTGTTATAAATAACCCTGATTATGATATTTATTCAATAGATGTATCGGAACTTAATAAAATGACGTTTGATTATTTAGAGAAAAACTTTCTTACTCATTTTAGAAAAATTGCTCAGTTAGGTATGGAAAATGCTCATAATAAATCGATTGAACAAAAACGAGATATTTTGAGAATAGGAAAAGAATTTCTGGAACTATTGAAAAGTGAAAATTTAAGTAAAGATATAATTATAAACAAAGCTAAACATTTATCTTCATTAGTAAGACAGGCAATTAATCGATTAAGTATTAGAAAAAATAGTATTGAGTATACATTTTCATCTAGTATAAAAACATTCATAAAAACTTATTTTGACGGTATTCATAATAACCCGATTGAACAAAAACGTTACGATCGCAAAGAAAAAAAGTATAATGCAGCTATCGCTAAAGGAAAAACTCTAGACTGGAAATTAGTTCCTCCAAAACTAGTTGATTTAAATGTCGCATTACAAAATATTGTTAAAGTTGTTACTAATTTAATTGACAGTATCGAAAAAGACTTAAATACTATAAACGATTTTGATTTAAATAAGGAAGTATTATCTCTAATTGAATACTTAAAAGAGGAAGCTTCGAAAATAGTTAGTAAAATGACACTTAAAATGGCAAAAGCAAAAGCAATTAAACTGTTAGAAGAAGTTGGAATTCCAGAGCCACATATACGATATAATCAATATCCATTTGAATTTTCTGGTGGAATGAGACAAAGAATCGTTATTGCGATTGCTCTTTCCGCAAATCCAGATATTCTTATTTGTGATGAACCAACAACAGCACTTGATGTTACAATTCAAGCTCAAATTTTAGAATTGATTAAAAAATTGAGAGTTGAACGTAATCTATCAGTAATTTTTATTACTCATAACTTAGGTGTAGTGGCAAATATGGCTGATCGTGTAGCAGTAATGTATGCTGGGAAAATAGTTGAAATTGGAACAGCAGATGAGGTATTTTATGATCCGCGTCATCCATATACTTGGGCACTCCTAGGCAGTATGCCAGACTTAGAAACTAAAGGTCGACTTGAAGCTATTCCAGGTACTCCACCAAATATGATTTATCCACCAATAGGTGATGCTTTTGCAGAACGGAATAAATATGCATTGGAAATTGATTATGAACAAAATCCCCCACTTTTTGAAATTTCAGAAACTCATTTTGCAGCAACCTGGTTGTTGCATCCAAATGCACCTAAGGTAGAGATACCTCAAATTATTCAAGAACGGGTCGACCGTATAAAGGATAGGATGACTAAAGATGAAAAATAATAATAATAAGGTACTTTTAAAAGTGGAGAATCTTGAACAATATTTTAAATTGGGACGTAAAGTATTAAAAGCTGTTGATGATGTCAATTTTGATGTATACAAAGGTGAGGTTTTTGGATTAGTTGGGGAGTCGGGTTGTGGAAAAACAACGACAGGGCGAGCGATAATTAGATTGTATGACATAACTGGTGGCTCTGTGTATTTTGATGGGACACGTATATCCGCCGGAATTAGAAGATATAAACAAGCGATTAAAGATGCTAAAAAATTAAACCGTCAAGAAATAAAACAATTTAAACTAGAGTATAAAGATAGGGTTCGTAATGGTGGGAATAGAAAACAGGAAAAAATTATACTCAATGACTTAATTATACAAAGTAACGAAAAATTAATCACTGTTATCAAAGAAAATATAGAGTTAATTAAGTCGGCTAAATATGATCATGAAAATTGTGATGAAGAGTATGCTAAAGCAGAAATGAAAAAAGTCGATGATCATTTTCTTCCACTTTTAGAACAAGAAACAAATTCAGCTAAACAAGCTAAACTAAACAAAAAATATGAAGAGCAGTTAAAAATTGCTAGTAAGGCTCGTATTATAAATAAAATTCAAATGATATTTCAAGATCCAATTGCTTCATTGGACCCAAGAATGACAGTTCGCGATATTATTGCTGAAGGTTTAATTATTCGTGGAATTAAAGATAAAGAATATATTGATGAACAAGTATATAAAATTTTAGATCTTGTTGGATTAGTTCCAGAGCATGCAACTCGTTATCCACATGAGTTTTCAGGTGGGCAAAGACAACGAATAGGTGTTGCGCGAGCTGTTATCCTAAACCCAGAATTAATAATTGCTGATGAACCTATTTCTGCTTTAGACGTCTCAATTCAAGCACAAATTATTAATTTGTTAAGTGATTTAAGTGATAAAATGGGTTTAACAACAATATTTATTGCTCATGACTTGGCAGTAGTTAAATATTTCTCTGACAGGATTGCAGTAATGTACTATGGGAAGATTGTTGAATTAGCTCCAACTGATGAACTATTTAAACATCCACTTCACCCATATACAAAATCACTTCTTTCTGCAATTCCATTACCAGATCCATATTTTGAGAAATCGAGAACAAGAATTACTTATAACCCATTAATTGACCATGAAATTAGTGATGAAAAACCTAAAATGCGTGAAATAACTCCTGGTCATTTTGTCTATTGTAACTCAAAAGAATTTAAAAAATACAAAAAGGAAGTACAACATATCTACCATGTTGAATAAGTGATTTTATGAAAAAAAGAATACAATACCTTATTACTTTTGGGGTAGGATTAGCATTTGTTATAATAATTATTCTCTCAAAAAGCATATTTAAAGTAGATGATTTAAAAACAGTATATCAAATACTAACTGATGCTTTCTTTTCGGTGGGAGTACTAATTTTTGGATTTGGATTATTAGTTTTTGCTTCCAATGGTGGAACATTTGATATGCTTAATTATGGTATTAGAAAATTAGTTGATTTATTTCGCAAAGATTTATACAAAGTTAAAGATAAAACTTTTTATGATTATAGGGTATCTAAACAAGAAAAAAAGTCAGAATTCTTATATTTAATTGTTTTTGGATTATTCTTTATAATTATTTCACTTCTATTCTTATGGTTATATTATCAGTATTAAAATTTAAGTTATTTTAAAAATTTTGATTGATATATATAGTCAAGGTATTTTATAATCATAAAGTATTTTAACAAACAAAGGTATAAATAGATAATCCTATATTTTAGAGTAACTCAAAAAACCTTTTTAACGTAAAATGGTTATTTTCAATATGTTTAGGTTCTATGAGTTTAAATAGTACCAAATAGGATATAAGTTTTTTGTCAAGAAGTGTGGGTAAATAAAATCCAATAAACTGATAAAGAAATAAGAAACAGGGGCTAAGCAGATATGCTTAGTCTTTTTTTCATAGTACCCATACCGTGGGATATGAGAATTCGTAATTTAAAATGATAAAAACTTCGATAACCAAAAGCGATTCTTTTAATAACTTTAATCTTATTATTTAGGTTCTTTGTTGCTGGTCTTGACTAACAGTATGGCATGTAAATCAACGAAACAAAAAAAATATTGATACTCATCTTGAAGTTTGACAACGTTAAAATGGTACCATTATAATTTCCGAACGTTAAGTCTTCACTGGGTTTTATGCCTGAAAATATTGTTTTCATTGTGTACCTCGCTTTGATAAATTTACAAACTATTATAGCATTTATCTCCTAAAAAGTGAAGAAAACTAAGATAGATTTAATAAAAAGTAGTTATATGGTGTAGAAAAATGACGTAATTTATGTTATAATTTTAATGGATTCGATTGGAGGGTGATTGTTTATGATTACGATCTTTACGACACCAAGCTGTGCTTCGTGTCGAAAAGCTAAGAAA
>CALFRW010000084.1 GCA_937919135.1 uncultured Haloplasmataceae bacterium | reverse complement strand
AATCGAACCATCTTAAAAGTTAATACATTGTTAAGTATTGATGGATTTAAGGTAAATATTGTTTCAAAATCTAATGGTGGCGCCACACTTGGCTTGGCTTCAAGTGTATCACTTATATTAAATCCTAAGTATGAGAGTTATGTAAAAAAATTGGAGTCTGTAATAAATAAAGCTAAAAAACAGAGAACTGATTTAAATATTAACGAAAAGTATGATAAAGTAACTAGAGAAGAAAACATTGAGCTTTATGATGTCTTAACCGATAAATTTAAACAAAATATATATCAAAAGTTATCTGCTTTTTCTAAAATTTACAAAACGCTAAAAGCTGGTAGAGAAAAATTCATTTCACTTTTACTTGAGGAGCAAGTTCAAACCCTAGCTAACATTATTTATTTTTTTAAGACAGGAAGAACTCAGGGGTGTGATTTACGAAAAATTGGCGGTGTCAAGGAACAAGGAAAAATGACAATGAATTCTAGGATTACTGGAAGTAAGTATGATAGTATTGAGATTATTGACCAGTCATCAACAGGATTATTTGAAAAAAAATCAGGTAACTTGTTGTTGTTATGAGTTGGAGAACAGTCGTAGTATCAAATCGCTGTAAATTGGATCTAAAATTAGGGTATCTTGTGATGAGAAGTGAAAAAGGAACCAAGAGGGTTTATCTTAATGAAATATCTATAATTATTATCGAAAATACAGCTATATCTATTACGGGCTGCTTGCTCTGTGAGCTTGCAGCCCATAAGATAAAGGTAATTTTTTGTGATAATAAAAGAAACCCATGTTCAGAACTAGTAAATTATTATGGTAGTCATGATTGTAGTAGAAAAATTGAAAGGCAAATTAATTGGAATAATTATACCAAGCAATTAGTGTGGTGTGAAATTGTTGCAGAAAAGATACGCAAACAATCACAACTATTAAGAGAACTAGATAGGTTATCAGAGGCCAATTTGCTTAATGAATATATAAATCAAATAGAATTAGCTGATGCAACAAATCGTGAAGGACATGCAGCCAAGGTATATTTTAATGGTGTTTTTGGGATGAATTTTACTAGGACAGCTGATAATGCTATAAATGCAGGATTAAATTATGGCTATAGTTTAATTTTATCATCATTTAATCGGGATATAGTTGCTAATGGATATCTTACACAACTTGGGATTTTTCACAATAATATGTTTAACCGATTCAATCTTAGTAGTGATCTTATGGAACCATTTAGAATATTAATTGATAGAGTTGTAAAAAAGAATAATTTTAATGTTTTTGAGAAAAAACAGAAGTTGTTGTTACTTGATGTTTTAAACCAAACGGTTATTATTGATGGAAAGGAGCAATATGTAAATAATGCGATTAAAATCTACTGTAGAAGTATTTTTGATGCAATTGAAGGAAACGATTTATCGCTTATTAAATTTTACAGTTATGAGTTATAGATTTATGAGAGTATTTGTATTTTTTGATTTACCCACATTAACACTTGAAAATAAAAGACAGTATAGAATATTTAGACGTTTTTTAATCAAAACTGGATTTATTATGTTACAAGAATCTGTGTATTGTAAACTTGCACTTAACCAAACAGCAGTAAATTCAATTTATGATAATTTGAGGAAGAATATACCCTCACAGGGCATTGTTCAAGTATTAAGCATAACAGAAAAGCAGTTTTCAAAATCTGAGTACTTAATAGGTGAAGCAAAAACAGATGTAGTTAATAATGATGAAAGGTTAATTATATTATGAAATTGGTTCATTCATTACTTAATGAAATATTTATATTAAATGATGAGGAAAAGGTAAACATTCTTGTTGTTGAAAATCAGAATTTATTTACAGAGTTGCTTGTGGATTTGAATAATCAAATTAATAAGCAGGAAGGTGGCTTTATTCTTTCGAAAGATAATACACCTATTGAGATCTTTAATAATATGATTTTATTAACCGAGTTCATCGCTTTCGAGATTAATAAAAGGACTCTAGTTAATAAGTTATATAAAAGGTCTGATATAATTTCACAAAATGAGGATTTCTATTTAAAAACAAAAGAACTTTATTCTTATATAAGCGAATATGCTTTTAATCTTTCCGATTATATTGGCTTTGATATTGATTTTTTAAATGAATTTTCTGTATCATCTATATTAAAAGCGATTGATTTTAAATTAAGGGAAGATTATTTAACAATAAGCGAAAAGATTATTGAATATATGTTACTTGTTAGAGAATTAGAAGGAGATATGTGTTTTGTGTTGGTTAACCTTAGAAATTATATAAGTGATAACGAAATAGATGACTTTTATAAAACAGTATTATATAATAAACTAAAGGTTCTAATTATAAGTGCTAATGATTATCCTTGTTCTGTTTATGAGAAAAAAACGATAATAGACAAGGATTTATGCGAGTTTTAAAATTAGAAATTGTGTAAAACACCCTATAAAATACACGGTGAGTAGTGTCACTTTCTTGAATTTGAGGTTTGAGAGTAGTGTAATTTTGTAGGGTGCTTAAACTAAATCTGGTGCTTCGTACAG
>CALFRW010000083.1 GCA_937919135.1 uncultured Haloplasmataceae bacterium | reverse complement strand
AAGTGTGGGTAAATAAAATCCAATAAACTGATAAAGAAATAAGAAACAGGGGCTAGACAATCTCATCAATTGATCTAGCGTTTCGCATATTTCCAAATAAAATTAAACCAAACATCATAATTGGATTATAAGCCTTACGTCCTTTAGTGTTATACATGCTTAGTAAATTTTCAAAATTTAATTCCTCCATAACTTCTTTAAGCGTATAAACAGGATTGTTTTTAGGTAACCCAATTTTTAATAATTTGAAATTGAAAAACTGTTGCCTTTTTTAGGAAATTCGTTATAATAATTAATTTTTTTGTATTTAGAGGCTGTTTTAAATTTCTATTTTCCGACAGCCTCTTTTTTTTATTATGTAAACATCAGACTTCAATAATGACTTGATGGAGTCGTATACTGTATATTAGGGTTAAATTCCAATATATTTGAATAAACTTATAAATACGATCTATTTAATACTACCATTTATAAAAAAATGTTTAACATTTGACATTATTCGACAATTTATTAATTCAGTTGATGGTACAATAATTAAAAGCAGTAAAACCTTATCTAAAAATGGTCATATTGATGATAAATCATCATTTTGATAAATTTTATAAAAAAAAGGTGGGACTCATGAAAAAATCTATGTTTAAGTTTATTGTTGTTATATTTGTTGGAATATTATTTATTCTGATAAATGGTTTTCATCCTAAGGCACATTATTTTGAATTTAAAGACCTAGGAGATGGAGGCGGAGGCGGAGGTGGAGGTAGTTATCCAACTTATAATTATAAGGAAACAACATATTATAGACCGCCATTTTTAAAAAGAAGTGTAGAATACCCTTCTAGATATAAGAAAGTGAAAATCTATCGTTATGAAAAGGATAATTTACCTGTAATTTCAAGTTGGCGAAAAACTTATGTCAGCCCGAGAGTAGATTTTGTGCCAGGTATGAGTGTATCAATGTCTAGATCAGCCACAGCTACCTATTCTTTTGAGGTAACAAAATCTGGTTCTATAGAATTGAATCTTTTTAAGGAATTAATTAAACTTGGAGGTAGTGTAACAGTTTCAAAAAGTTATTCTTATAGTGAAATGAAAGATTTTGGTGTAACAATAAATTATGAAGCAGCAAAAAATATAATTGGAACTGGTTATTCGGAAGTCATAATGATTCATAAACAGGCTTATGGTAAATATGAAACAAAAGATTATGAAGGCGCATCAACTGTTTGGCACTATACCACATTGCATTCAGCGAAAGATGCCATAGATAGTTGGAGCTATATATCTTATTCTAGATTTGAAGCTCCAATTACTGATAGTCTATACTATCAAAAAGTTACTATAGAGGGAATAAGGTAAATTATTAAAGAGGTATCCAGATATAATTTAACTCTGAGCTCTTTTATAGAATTTCTAATAAAAGAGCTCACTTTTTAAAAAATTACATTTACTAGGGGGAGAAGAATGAAGAACAATAAAACTATTATCATTCTGGGGACAATTATTTTAATATTATTAGCCATCAGTCAACTATTACCATATTTTATCAAAGATAATCAAAATCATGATTTTCTTTTGCCAGAAACAGGTGATGTTATTAATCCGTATGATCAAAGAGCTTATGTACATATTAATAATTTACAAGTAACTGTAAAAAGCCATGGGATAGTAGAAAGTGATGTTTTTGAGGTATTTGATTGTGAAACATGTTTAGCATCTGATATAAATGTCGCTATTGGTGATTACGTATCTAAAGAAGATATATTATTTAATGATACTAGGTCAAGTTTTAAAGGAAAAGTAATGAATGTTGAATATGATGAATTAAATAGTAAATATACAGTAGTATTAAAAAATTTAGAAAAACGATCTGTTAGTTTTTATATTAATCAAATTGATACTGAAAAAATTAAATTAAATCAAGAAACGATTATTTATTATAATGATTTAGTTTTTGATGGTAAAATTACTTCAATTGCTGAAGAGTTTTCAAATGGGCAATTATTAATAAAAGCTAGTATTAATGACGATCAGCAGATTATTCGTCCTAATGCATTTGTTAATGTCAGTGTAAATGTGTATACCAAGAAAGATGTCCTCGTTTTAAGTAAATATGCTGTGTATTATCAAAATAATAAAGCTTACGTGAATGTCCTAATTAAGGATGAAGAGGAGTTAGAAAGGATTGTCCCAACAGAAATTGTCACTGGAGTGGAAGGAGATATTTTTGTTCAAATAATTGCTGGCGTTAAAAAAGGAGATTTAATAGTATATTCTATTAATAATGATAGCTATGATTAGACAGTTTCTTAGAAAATATAATGTAAGTTTAAGGGCTAGCCGAATGCGAACTATTTTAACAATAATTGGGTTATCAATTGGAACAATAGTATTTCTTATTGGGAGTACTATTGTAGATTCTTTAAAAATGAATATGATTGAGAAAATTGATGAATTTCCTGACAATATTATAATATATCAAGATATATCAAGTAATTCTTTTGCTTATTTATCAAAAATGGATCATAACGAAACAATTACTCCTTATAATAAGGTAAAAGTAAGTGATAATATTTTTATAAAAAATACTCAATATATAATCAATTATGATATTACAGGTACTAGTAATAACTTTGTTAATTCAGGTGTTCCGGGTAGTGGCGAAATTCCTTTTTCACAGATAAATTATTTATCAGGACGAGTGTGGTCTAAAAAAGAATCTGAAGAAAAACAACTGGTAGTTGTAATTAGTAAATATACAGCTGAATTGTTATTCCCTGGAAAGAATCCACTTGAACAATTTTTATTAATTCCAGGTATAGGCAGATTTAAGGTCATTGGTATTGTTAATGATTTAAAAGAATTTGCAGTTCAAAAAGATTTTCCAACAAAAGAAAATAACCGCTTAAATTTACCTGATGCTGATGTATATATCCCGTATACTACTTTTATTAAGATTGTAAATGAAAAAGAAATAGATTTAGAATATGGAGATAATATTCAATTTGTGGTCCAAAAAAATCGTTATGCAGATAAGATCACAGAGGCTATTAAAAAGAGTGATTTTCAGTTTGAATTATCACAATTAAATAATAATTATACTCGTAATAAGATATTATTAACTATTAATGAGGATTTACAATCCTTTAACATTATTTTTGTTAGCATTTATACATTAAGCATTATATTATGTGGGTTCATTGTCATGAATACTATGTTTTTTAGTATAAAAGAAAGATTTCATGAAATTGGTATTAGACAAGCAATAGGTGCTAATAAAAGCGATATTTTAATTCAGTTTTTATATGAGTGTGGGGTGTATAATTTTCTCGCTGTCGTTTTAGGAGTAAGTGTAATGATATTTTTGGTTTCTGTTTTCAAAATTGTACTAATTAACCATTTTATTATCTATTTAAGTATCCAATCAATATTTATTGTCTTTTTAGTTTCATTTCTACAATCATTTATTTTTGGATTAATACCTGCTATTTATGCGACCAAAATAGATATAATTGAAGCTTTAAAATTTGAATAGGAAGTGATTGGATTATGATCGAAATTAGGAATTGCTTAAAGGTTTATGACCAAAACAATATTGTTTTAGATTATGCTAATCTCTCAATAAAGGCAGGTGAAATGGTAGCTATTATTGGTGAATCAGGTGTTGGAAAAAGCACTTTATTAAATATCATTGGAACAGTTGATAAAATGGATGAGGGTAAATATTTTTTTGATAATAAAGAAATAAGTAAATATAAAAATAAGGCAATTGCACAATTCCGGACTAAGAATATTGGCTTTGTCTTTCAATTATATTATTTAATTCCCCAATTAACAGTATATGAGAATTTAGATATTCCCTTAAATTATGCTAAAATTCCACTTAAATTAAGGGATGAAATGATTTTAAATGTTTTAAAACAATTAAGTGTTGAACATTTAAAGAATAAAAATGTCGACAATTTATCAGGGGGAGAAAAACAACGAGTAGCTATAGCTAGGGCATTAATCAATCAACCAAAAGTAATTATTGCAGATGAACCAACGGGTAACTTAGATAACAAAAATACTATAAATATTATGAAGTTATTTCATAATATTAACAAAGAAGGTACAACAATTATTATTGTTACCCATGATTTAGAGATAGCAGGACAATGTCAAAAGGTGTACGAAATTATTAATGGGAAAATAATTGAAAGAAATCTAAATTAAAGGGGGATTATGAATGAGATTAATTAAAAACTGTTGTTTATGTTTATTGGTTTGTACTATTTTTATTTTAACTGGATGCAGTTCAGAAGCAGAAAATCCAAAAAAGGAACTATATTTGGCTCCACATTCTTATAACGATAAAATAACTGGTTATGAAAAATACATAAATTATACTTTAATTGCGAATTTTAATATAGAAGTAATAGATGATTTAGAATTTGCGATTGAACGTTCTAACAATGCAAGTTTTGATGATATTAGAATGGATAAGTTAATATTCGTTGATGATTATAAAGGTTATGATATTTATCAGTTATCAATTCAAATTTTAGGATTGACAGGAAGTATTAAATTTAATCAAGTAACATTTACAGTAAATGATTCAATTGAATATACCTTTTCTTCCGATGTATATTTTACTGATGATTATGAGAAAGATGTACATATTTATTCTGGAGACGGAAGTGCTGATATTGTTGTTCCGGGATTTTCGGTATTAGGATATCAGGCAATATTAACTCCTACAGCTGATATTATCATTACTGATATTTATTTTGAAGGTACTGATGAGTTTAATTTAACAGAATATATAGAAACTATCATTGTTAATGAACAATTATTTGATAATAATATTGAAATTCGTAAATCAGAAATATTTAGTATCGACATTCAATTTAAAACAAATACTCCCAAAGATTACGCAATTATAGATCAATTAATGGCTAAATATCGAGATTTGAATTCACTGGAAGAAAAAGAAGCATATATTTTAGTTCCAATTATTCTTTTTGATAGTAAAGAGGTAGGAAAGTATTATATCGATAACAGGCTAATTAACAATTAATGTTTATTGTTAATATATGCAAAAATTGGTAGGAATATAAAAGGCAAATTTGAAAACAATAATCATGAAAATAAAATAACTGGAGGAAAAAATGGACAATAATCGTAATGATAAAAAAGAAAAAAGAAATATTAATGTAGAAGAAAATAATGACCGAATTCGTAATAATCGTAATGAAAATGTTGAATTCGAAAATGAATTTGATATTAACAGACGGAGTAATCGAAGTGAAAATGTTGAATTTGAAGATGAAGACCGGTTTGATATTAGACATGAAAATGTTGAATTTGCTGATGATGATAACAGACAAGATGAAGATAGAAAAGATCGTCAGAGAATTAATATACCAAAATAAGTTAATAATTGATTTAAGAAGGAGTTATTCCTTCTTTTTTTTATTTATTGGATAATATAGCCAATTAATATATGAGTATATTATTTGAATTATCTTATTTACTGTGAAAGAATATAATAAGAGTGCACA
>CALFRW010000082.1 GCA_937919135.1 uncultured Haloplasmataceae bacterium | reverse complement strand
TTAAAGTAGATAAGAGGGAGAATATGAAGAATTCACAAAGGTTTATTAAAATTTATAATCATTTAGATGATTATATGCGGGATTTATTAGATGAAAGTGTTAAAGTAAGTCATACGTATTTAATTGATACTTTAGCGAAAAAAAACAGTTTATTCAGACATTATAAAAATGATCTAAAGGAATTTGCTGAATTAAGAAATGCGATTGTACATAACACACATTTTAGCGGAAAACGCTTTGGAGAAGCAATCGCTGAACCAATTAATGAAGTAATTAAACTATATGAAGAATTATTACATCATGTAATGCAACCCAAGACTGCCAAGGATCTGTATCGCAGAATTGATGCTGAGACCGTGTTAACAGCTAATCTTAACTCGCCATTAATTCAGATAATTAAGCTTATGCATAATCGGAAAAACACTTGTGTCCCGATTCTTGAAGCAGGTAAATTAGTCGGTGTCTTTAGTGAAAATGTTTTACTATCTTTAATCGCTAGAAACGATGTATTAGATTTTAACAATCTTAAGGTAAGAGAGATAGTAGATTATATCGATATTAATTCTCATCATGGTGAGTATTTTGTATTTTGTAAAATTAATGATGATATTTTTAAAATAAAAGCTTTTTTTCAAAATCAAAATAGTAAAAAACGGTTAGAAATGATTTTTGTTACTGGGAATGGTAACCCTAAAGAACACATATTAGGGGTTATTTCTCCTTGGGATTTAGTAGGGGAAATATCTGAATAGAGATTGACATTATTAATATAGTCGATTATACTTAACATAACTTGAAAGCGCTTTATAATAGAGAGGAGATAAGTATGAGTAAGGTTTTTATAGTTGCAGCTAAAAGAACTGCTATCGGTAGTTTTCTAGGAAGTTTAAAAACAATCCATCCAGCAAACTTAGGAGCTGAATTAGTTAAGCAGATTATGTCGGACACTGAACTTGATAAAGATGTGATCGATGAAGTTATTATCGGTAATGTATTATCAGCTGGATTAGGTCAAGGAGTAGGACGCCAAGTAGCAATTAATGCTGGTTTATCTGATGAAACAGTAGGACTATCAATTAATATGGTCTGTGGTAGTGGTATGAAGGCTGTTATGGATGGGTATGTAAAAATTAAAGCTGGATTTGGTGATTTAATTTTTGCTGGTGGTGTCGAGTCGATGAGTCAAGCACCATTTCTAATTCCTAATAGTAGTCGTAGTGGTTATAAGATGGGTGATATGCTTGCCAAGGATTCAATGATTTATGATGCATTAACTGATGTTTATAATCAATATCATATGGGAATTACTGCAGAGAATGTAGCAGAAAAGTATCAAATTACCCGTGAAGAACAGGATCAATTTGCGCTGGAATCACAATTAAAAGCGATTAAGGCAATTGATACAGGTAAGTTTGTTGATGAAATTGTTCCAATTGAAGTAAAATTAAGAAAAGAAACTATTACAGTTGCCCAAGATGAATACCCAAATCGAAGTACAAATCAAGAGAAACTAGCCAAACTTAGACCAGCATTTAAAAAAGATGGAACTGTAACTGCTGGTAATGCATCAGGTATTAATGATGGTGCAAGTATTGTGTTATTAGCTAGTGAAGCCTCAGTTAATAAATATAATTTAACACCACTTGTTGAAATTATTGGAATTGGTCAAGGTGGGGTAGACCCTGCATATATGGGATTAGGACCTGTTGTAGCTATTGAAAAAGCTCTTAAGCATGCAAATATGGAACTAAAGGATATAGAGTTACTGGAACTTAATGAAGCTTTTGCTTCACAGAGTTTAGGGGTAATTCATGAGTTATGTGTGATGCATAATGAGACTAAAGCAAGTATTTTAGCAAGAACCAATGTTAATGGTGGTGCGATCGCTTTAGGACACCCTGTCGGTGCTAGTGGGAATCGGATTATCGTTACTTTAATTCATGAAATGAAAAAAAGCCAAAAGCAAGTAGGTTTAGCCTCACTTTGTATCGGAGGCGGAATGGGAACAGCTATTATAGTAAAAAATAGATAATAAATTAATTAAACGACTCATTTGAGTCGTTTTTTTGACATTATAAATGAGGGTCTTTTAAGAGTTGACAAATATTTACCATTCAATTATACTTGATGATGGAAGGGCTTACATTACAATATTTTGGAGTGAGAGGATGATTATATGAAGAAGATTTTAGCTATTAATGCGGGTAGTTCTTCACTAAAATTTAAACTAATTAATATGCCTGAAGAAATAGTCTTAGCAGAGGGAAATATTGAAAGAATTGGTAAGGAAGACGCTATCTTTAATTTTAAAACTAATGAAGTTAAAGATAAAAGAACTTTAGCAATTAGAAATCATGAATATGCGGTAGAATTATTGATTAAGGGTTTAATTGAAAAAGCGATTATTAAAGATTTAAGAGAAATTACTGGTGTTGGACATCGAGTTGTTCATGGAGGAGAAAAGTTTAATGATTCTGTGGTTATTGATGCGGATGTAATTAAAGAAATTGAAAATATTTCTGATTTAGCTCCGCTTCATAATCCTCATAATTTAAAAGCCATTAAAATCTTTCAAGCAAAGATTCCTGGAGTTATTGAAGTGGCTGTTTTTGATACTGCATTTCATCAGTCAATGCCTAAAGAAGCATATCTATACGGTGTTCCATATGAATGGTATTTGAATTATGGAATTAGAAAATATGGTTTTCATGGGACTTCACATCAATATGTTTCAAGTCGAGTAGAAAAGATTTTAAATAAAAAAGATGCTAAAACAATTGTCTGTCACTTAGGTAATGGTGGAAGTCTTTGTGCCGTCAATGCAGGAAAGTCGATTGATACAACGATGGGATTTACCCCTTTAACTGGACTTATTATGGGGACACGTTGTGGTGATATTGACCCAGCGATTATTTCATTTATGATGAGTAAAACAAAAAAATCACTTTCAGAAATTGAAAATGATTTAAATAAAAAATCAGGATTACTAGGAATTAGCGGGAGAAGTAATGATTCCCGAGAAATTGAAGCCGGTATTGAAGAGGGTGATGAACGTAGTATATTAGCGCAAAGGATGTTTACGAGAAAAATAGCTACTTATATTTCTAGTTATCATGTTTTATTAGATGGAGCTGATGCGATCGCATTTACTGGTGGAATTGGTGAAAATTCACCTTTAACACGCCAAGAAATAATTGATAGATTATCTGTTTTAGGTGTAAAATTAGACCCAGAATTAAACAAAAAACGTGGAGCTGAAAATTTAATCTCCCAAGAAGATTCAACAATTAAATGTTTTGTAATTCCAACTAATGAAGAGATTATGATTGCTAGAGATGTCATTAGATTGATTAATCAATAAAATTATTAAATAGTATTTACTTTAGTTTACTAATGTATTATAATATTAACTACAATATTTACTAAAAATGGTGATAAAAATGGTTGAGTATTCTTATTATAGTAATCTAATAATCAAGCACTTTACTATTATTTACGTATGGACTCTTTTTGTCATTTTTTAGTATACTTGCAATATATCATAGGACTTTACAAAGAAGTCCTTTTATTATCTTTAATTATGGAAATAAATGGAAGTTAAACGCTATAATAGAAATTTTCTGTAAAATAATCTATAATTAAAGTGTCATTAATTTACATTAGAAGGAGATATGATGTATGGAAGTTAGGTTAGAAGGATTAACAAAAAAATTTACTGACGTAGTTGCAGTAGATAATGTCTCTGTTGTTTTCCCCTCAGGTAAATTGACAGGCTTATTAGGACCCTCAGGATGTGGGAAATCGACAACTTTGTTTTTATTAGCTGGTTTATATAACCCTACAGAAGGAAAGATATTTTTTGGTGATGAGGAAGTTACAGAAATACCACCTGAAAAACGTGGGATTGGTTTAGTATTTCAGAATTATGCGCTTTATCCTCATATGTCAGTTGAGAAAAATATTATGTTCCCTTTAGAAAATATGAAGATGCCTAAGGCAGAAGCTAAACAAATAGCTTATGAAATGGCTAAATTAGTTCAAATAGAGGAATTACTTGATCGAAAACCAAAACAACTTTCTGGTGGGCAACAACAACGGGTAGCGATTGCACGTGCCTTAGCTAAAAAGCCACGAGTATTGTTACTTGATGAGCCTTTATCAAATCTAGATGCGAGATTAAGATTACAAACTCGTGAAGAAATAAAGCGGATTCAAAGAGAAACTGGTATCACGACAATATTTGTTACTCATGACCAAGAAGAGGCTATGAGTATCTCAGATCAAATAATTGTAATGGAAAAAGGAATAATTAATCAAGTTGATTTACCACAAAAATTGTATAATGATCCAATTAATTTGTTTGTGGCTAAATTCTTAGGAAATCCGCCAATTAATGTTGTAGAGGCTGAAATTGTTAATAAAGTATTAGTTGTAAATAATAAAAAAACAATTAAAGTAGATTTGCCTAACCAAAAGGTTAAATTGGGCTTTAGACCGGAAGATGTTAGAATTGACCCTAATGGACCATTAGAAGCTAATATCTATATGGTTGAAATGGTAGGTAGAGATACCTCAATACTGTGTACAATCAATAATGAAAAAATAAGGGGAATTATAGATTCAGAGATAGAAGTGAATGTTGGAGACAATATTAAATTTGATTTGCGAAAACAAAGATTTTACCTCTTTGAATACAATACTGGAGCGCGCTTAAGGTAATGTTTGAAAATAAGCATAACTGGAAAGGTTATTTATACTTAGCTCCAGCGTTAATTTTAATCTTAATCTTTATTATTTACCCCCTATTTAATACATTCTTAACATCTTTTAAAGAAAATTATCAATTTATGACTGGTGAATACGATGGTTTTAGTATTCAACATTATATGGATGTATTTAAAAGTAGTAAGTTTAAAGTTGCTTTTAAAAATACAATGATTTTAACAATAATTTCAGTACCAGTATCAATAGTTATAGCATTATTAATATCGGTAGGACTTAATTCGATTAAAAGACTCCAGGGTTTTTTACAGACAATTTTCTTCCTACCTTATGTAACTAACGTAATTGCGATTGGATTGGTATTTCAGTTTATGTTTAATCATAATTATGGTATTATTAATACGGTTATAGGCTGGTTTGGAATTGGTCCAGTTCACTGGATGGATGCCTATGCAAGTTACGGAGAAGCAATGGCAGTAATTATAATTTACTCAATCTGGAGTAGCTTACCGTTTAAAATAATGGTCTTTTTATCTGGGTTACAAACGATAGATAAACAATATTATCAGGCAGCACAAATTGATGCAACGCCTAAATGGCGGGTGTTCTTAAGAATTACAGTACCATTATTATCACCGATGATTATGTATATTACAATTACATCATTCATGGGTGCATTTAAAACGTATGAACACGTCCTCTCCTTATTTGGGGATGGAGGTACTGCGGGAGACCCAGGAAATCTTAAAACAATGGTTTGGTATATATATGAAGCGCTCGATTCGTCTAAAAAAGGATCGGTGGCTGTTGCTTCAGCTTCTGCGGTGGTATTATTTATCGTGATAATGATATTTACAGCAATTCAAATGTATATCAACAAAAAAAGAGTTCATTATTAAGGTAAGGTGGGTATGATGAGAGAAAATTATAAATTATGGTATTATTTAAGGAAGTCACTGGTTTATTTTTTACTGATATTTGCAGCTGTGTTAGTATTTATTCCTTTTTATTGGATGATATTAACAGCACTAAAAAGTGATTATGCCGTTGAACTTGTTCCACCTGAAATGTTCACATGGGACTTGCATTTTAAAAACTTTATTGATGCCTATAAATCAACGCGTTTTGATCTATATTTCCGAAATACACTTTTTGTCGCATTCTGTTCAACAACAGGTACTGTGATCACAACCGTTTTAGCTTCCTTTGCGTTTGCAAGGTTAGAGTTTAAAGGAAGAGATACGATATTTATGTTATTACTGGCGACAATGATGATTCCTGGGGAAATGCTGATTATTACTAACTTTGTCACAATAAAAAATTGGCAGTTAGATGACACTTTTGCAGCATTGATTTTACCATTTATGACCAGTGTATTCTATATCTTCTTTTTACGCCAAACGTTTAAGCAAATTCCTAATGAGTTATATTTAGCAGCAAAAGTAGATGGAACATCAGATTTTAAATATCTACTTAAGATTATGGTTCCAATTGCTAAACCAACAATTTTAACAATTATCATCTTAAGTGCAATTGGATCATGGAATGCATATGTGTGGCCAAATTTAGTTACTAGCTTAAGTAACGAATCAGTTAAATTGATTTCTAACGGGTTAAGAAGTTCAGCCTTTGTCGATGATCTAGGTAGAGTTAAATACAATTGGCAAATGGCAGGTAGTACGATTGTAACAATACCGATACTAATTGTCTTTTTAACCCTTAAGAAATATATAATCCGTGGAGTTTCACGAAGCGGTATCAAAGGATAAAATCTAAGTTTTAAGGAGGAGAACATGAAAAAGATTTTAACTTTATTATTTGTTTTATTTATCGGAGTAGCACTTACCGGTTGTAATGGTAAAGATGACGATAAAGAACTTTTCGACTATGACATTATTACTAAATTACCAGATGATCAAATTGAAATTACTGTATGGCACTCATTTGGTGAAGAAAAAGGAGCAATTATTCAAGAGTATATTGATGAATTTGAAGCAGAATATACAAACATATCTGTAAACTTTACCCAAGAGGGTAATAATTACGATGAATTACGTAATAAGGTAGTAAACAATATTCGTACTGCTACAACACCAACACTTGTATTTACATATCCCGACCATGTTGCAGATTATATAGAGGGTAAAGCAGCGTTAGCACTAGATCCATTTATCAATGATGATAAAGTAGGATTAAGTAAAGATGAGATAGCTGATTTTATACCTGCTTATATGGCAGAAAATAAGCAAACAGGTCATTATATGGGATTACCATTTAACAAATCAACAGAAGTTTTAATTTACAACAAAACATATTTTGATGCACAAAAAGGTAAAACTGGGTTTACTAAATTAACAGAAATGTATAATAAATTAAATCCTGCTGATTCAGGAGATATGGAAGTTGTTACTTGGGATTTAATTAAAGCAGTGGCTCAAGAAATTAAAGCTGACACAGCATTAAAAGATGTTAAAGGTTTATTCCCATTTGCATATGATTCAAATGCTAACTTATTTATCACTTTAATTCGTCAATTTGGTGGAAAATACACTAATTCTAAAGGAGATTTATTATTCAATAATGATAAAGCCATAGCTGCATTTGAAATGTATAAAGCAATGCATGATGCTGGTTTAGCAACAATTCCAATTGAATGGGAACAAGACTATGCTTCTACACCATTTACTCAAGCACAACCGCAAGTTTATATGACAGTTGGTTCAACTGCTGGTATTACTTATAACGTTCCTAAAGATAAAGATGGAAATGCTACTGGTGAAATTGGTGTAGCACCTATTCCACAATATGATTTAGAAAACAAACAAGTTATTCAACAAGGAACAAACATTACATTAATGGCTAATTCAACTGATGCTGAAAGATTAGCTGGATGGTTATTAATTAAACATTTAACTTCTAAAGAAGTTACTGCTGATTGGTCTATGAAAACGGGATACTTACCAGTAAGACAATCAGCACTTGATTCTGATGAATATCAAGAATTCTTATCATTAACAGATAAAAATCATGATTTCTATTATGAGTCATTAGCAGCTAGAGCAGCTTACTTACAAGTTGATTATATGTATTATGACCCAGCATTCCCTGGTTCATCAGATGTAAGAAGTAAAGCTGATACAACAATCCAAGCTATTTTGTTTGGTGATAAAACAATTGAACAATATCTAGAAGACGCTATTGACGACCTAGATTGGTAATAATTTAGGTGAAGTAAATTGTATTATTTTAAAAGAAATTTTAGACATTTTACACTCTTCTTTCTGATAATTACTCTAGCAATTGTGTTAGTAGGGTGTAATAATGAAGAAAGTACCGAAGAACCGACTTTAAATACAAAATTAACTGATAAACTGACTTTAGATCAAGATTATGAAGGCAAGGTTTACCAGACTGACCGAATTGGAAAAGCTACATTAGTGAAATGTACTGATGGAGATACAGCTGACTTTTTATCAGGTGGTGAAACAATTTCTGTTCGTTTTCTTGATGTTGATACTCCAGAAACTAAAGGAAAAGTAGATCCTTGGGGTCCAGCAGCATCAGAATTTACTTGTGATAAATTAACAAATGCGAAGACAATCGTTCTTGAAGGCCGTGACAAAATAAAAGATACTTATGATCGTTATTTAGGCTATATTTGGTATGATGGACGGTTGTTAAATTTAGAACTTGTAGAGTTAGCATATTCTAAAGCTACTGCAGTTTCTGATGATAAATATGGTGATTTATTTCAAGAGGCAGAAACTAAAGCCCGTTTAACAAAAAAAAGAATCTATGGTGAAAAAGATCCAGATTATGATTATGGAAGAACTAAAGTAACCTTAGAGTATCTTCGGACAAATATTGAAGACTATTACGGTAAAAACATTGAATTTACTGGAATTGTCACAAGAAAATTAGGTCCTAATCCCTTTATTGAAGCTGATGGGTTTGGTGTATATATTTGGATGAATTACAAAACAACATCTAAGTTTAAAGTTGGTAATGAAGTAAAAATAAAAGGAACTGTAACGATGTTTGATATTGGTGAATCATATCAAATTAATGGAGTTACTAAAAGCACCATTACTGAAATTAGTAAAGATAATGAAGTAGAGCCAAGAGTAGTAACATTTGATGATATCACAAAAGATATGGAAGGCTCATTACTAAGAGTTAATGATTTAACAATTATAAACTCTGAAGTTAGTGGTGATGCCAGAAATATTTATGTTAAAGATCAAGATAATAAAGAATTTATGATTCGAATTGATAAAGCTGTATCATCAAAGTTTGAAGAGGTAGTATTTAATAAAGGAGCAAAAATTGATATTATCGCACCGTTATCATCATTTAAAGGTGAATTTCAATTGATGCTTTGTGAAGTAGAGGATGTTATTTTTAAATAAATGATAGGAGGATAGATTGATGTCAAAAATTACAAAAATATTGACGTTAACTATAGTTTTGTTTCTTACACTGACACTAGCTTCATGTAAGAATAAAGATATAAAAGAGCAACTAGAAGAAGCAAAGACAGCATTGCTTTTAACAGCTGATAGAATTACAGATGATATAGACTTACCTTCTGAAAGTTTGCATAAAAGTAAAGTTACTTGGAAATCAAGTAATACTGATGTAATTAATATTGTAACTGAAGAAGGTAAAATCACTGGGAAGGTAGCACGACCAGAGTATGGTAGTACAGACGATGGTTATGTAATTGTTACTTTAACAGCAACGATAAAAATCGATGATGAGTCAGTAATCAGTAAATTCAGATTACGCGTTGAAGAGTTACCAGAAAAAATTGGTATTACAACTGCTGGTGTATTAGCCCAAAATAAGGGTACACAAGTTGCATTAGACGATGTAATCGTATTTGGAGTTATTGGTGATGGTTATTATGTTTATGATGATACTGGATTTATGTTTGTATTTACAAGCTCAGCACCAGCTGAAAATGTAAAAGTTGGTGACAAGATTAGATTATACGGTGAGTATGACATTTATTATAATCAACCAGAAGTAGTTGATCCAGTATACTATAGAATTGTTGATTCAGATAATGATTTACCTACTCCAGTAGCAAAAACAATTGCGGAAATCGTTAACTTTGATACAAGCGATAAATCAATTTATGCTAATTATTATACTATCGAAGGAATTGTAACACTTAAAGGTGAGTATAAAAATGTATTTATTGAAGATATCGCAGGTAATGAAGTAGATATTAACTATAAATCTAATGCAGATGCATTTACAGAATTAGAAGGCGAAAAAGTACGTATTAATGTTGTATTACATACTTTTAGAACCGATACACAAGCTTGGAGAGTATCTTTCTTAGGAACTGAAGATGATATTGAAGTATTAACATTTACTGATCAAGATAGAATTGAACATGCTAAAAATATTATTGAAATCCCAGAAATGACAGATATCGATATTAGTTTACCAACTAAAGTTGGAACAACTACAGTAACATGGGAATCAAGCCATCCAGAAATTATTGCGATAGATGGTAAAGTGACATTACCTGATGAGATCACTGATGTTACTATAACAGCAACTTTTAAATATGGTACTACAGAAGAAAAAGTTAATTATGTAATTAAGGTGTTAGATGAGAAAATTGAACCACTAACTGTTAAGCAAGCAATAGTTTTAGCTGATAAAACTGAAACAAGAGTTAAAGCTATCGTTGTAGCGAAAAGCGGAAATGGATATGTGGTTTACAGTGGTGGGGAATTTGGTTTTATATACATATCCGATGAAATTGATACTACTGTTGGTGATGAAATCATCTTTAATACTACAATCGGATCATATAAGAATTTAGTTCAGTTACAAGAACCAGTAATACTTCAAACTGTATCTAGTGATAATGATTTACCTAATTACCCTGACGGTAAACTTTCAGATCTTGAAGCAAGAACAATTACTGGAGCAACGATTATTGCAAAAGTTACAGTTGAGGGTACATATGAAAATGTTTTCCTAAGTGATGTACATGGTGGTAAAATAGAAGTTTATTATAAATCTACTCCAGAATATCAAGAAAATGAAGGCGCAGTATTAAAAGCGTATAAAGATAAAACAATTAGAATTCCTGTAGTAATGTACCAAGATGGATCTGTGCTATTCTTAGGAACTGCAGATGATATTGAAGAAGTTACCTTAACTGATGAACAATTAGTTGGTTACGCTAAAGATGGTGTTTCTTTACCTTATATTATAACTAGTGATATTAGCTTGCCTACTGAAATTAATGGTGTTCAAATATCTTGGGAATCAGATAAAATTAATATAGATGCAACAAATGGTAAGATTACTCGTCCAGCTGTTGGTGAAAGCGACGCTACAGTTACTTTAACAGGTACATTTACTTTAAATGATGCTACTATTACAGAAAACTTTGTTGTAACTGTAAAAGCATTATCTGAACCAACATTAATTATTTCAGAATATATCGAAGGTAGTAGTAATAATAAAGCAATCGAAATTTATAATGGAACTGGAGCAGAAATAGACTTGACAGAGTATTCTCTTGTGCTATACAATAATGGTTCGGAAACTGCTTCTCTAACATTAGCTTTGACAGGTACTTTAGCACATGGTGAAGTATTGGTTATAGCACATGGTTCTGCAGTTGATGCTATTAAGGACAAATCAGATGTTATTAATTCTTCAATAAATCACAATGGTGATGACGCATATGAGCTTAAAAAGGGTGACATAGTTATTGATACGCTAGGAGTTGTAGGAGTAAGTACTGAATGGGGTAAAGATGTAACTTTAGTACGTAAAAGTATGATTACTTCTGGCACTGATACTTTTGATGAAACAGAATGGACCGAATATGCTAAAGATACATTTGATTATTTAGGTT
>CALFRW010000081.1 GCA_937919135.1 uncultured Haloplasmataceae bacterium | reverse complement strand
TTTTTAAATATATTTAAATTATCGTTAATATAAAATAGACAAAAAGAGTAAGATAAAATATAATAATAAATAGGTGATAAGATGAAAAAACTAAAAATGATGGTGTTATTTCTATTAACTTTAGGGTTTGCTATTTTTACCACATCGCAGATGGTAAAAGCTGATATGGGACCAAAACCAGCGATAATTGTTGAATTTACTGGATTAGAAGGTGAAGATTATACGGTTACCTTTCTCGGAAAGAGTGCTAGGGGTCCCTACCAAAATGAAGATTATCATGATTTAGATCCTAATCCAGTAATGGATTTTACTTATGAAGATTATAAGTTTGTTGGTCTTTATTGGACAGAAAGTGGTAATTCTACTGTCAGTTGGACATATTATCCACCGAATCCTTTTAGAATTTTAGTTCGACTTGAAGATGATTCCTATTACATTTCTGAAGAACTTGAACGTTATGCCTTTCGTTCTTATTTCTATTTTGACTTTAATAATCTGGAACGAGGTGCAAAAGGTTCAGTGACTTTGGTGGATAGTGTACAAAAAGACTATGATTATAGTCAGGAAATCTGGAATTTCATCCTGCGTCTAATTATTACAATCATAGTTGAACTGGTAATCGCAATTTTGTTCCTTTACCGTAAGAAATTGCTGCTAATTACAATAGTTGTTAATACGATTAGTCAAATTATTTTAAATTTGATTTTGAGTCTTAATTTCCATTACTATGGGGAATTAAATGCGTTAATTATTTTTATCTTAGCTGAAATCGGTGTACTATTAATAGAAGGAATAATATATGCGCTAACTTTAAAAGACAAAGGTCTTTTCCGGGCAATAATTTATACTGTTGTTGCAAATATAATAACCTTTATGTTAAGCTTTATTAGTTTTAATCATATGTTGCGTTAATAAAAAGTATGGAGGACTTACATGATACGAGAAATAGATTATGCAATATTAGATTTTATTGATGAACTTATGTCATCGCCTTTTATGGATTGGGTGATGAAATTCTTTACAACTTTAGGAAATAGCGGAATAATCTGGATTGTTATTTGCGCAATCCTGTTAATAAGTCCTAAAACAAGATACATCGGATTTATTGCTTTATTTTCGTTATTATTTAGTTTAATAATTAACGATCAAATATTGAAAAATATTTTTCAACGTGAACGGCCTTTTAGTGGTCTTGATATTGAACTCCTTATAAAAGCTCCGACATCACATTCATTTCCTTCAGGACACACATCATCTTCATTTGCGGCAGCATTTGTCTTTTATAAGTATTTTACAAAACCATATTATTATTACACTTTTATTTTAGCTAGTCTAATTGCTTTTTCACGCCTTTACTTATACGTTCATTTTCCAACTGATGTGCTAATAGGAGTGTTAAGTGGTTATGTTTGTAGTCTCCTTGCAATTTGGTTATTTAATCATTATAAAGAATACCAAGAAAAAAGGCAGGTAGCAAGTCAAAATGAAAAAAACTGAAACAGTAGAACTAGGGACATGATGTTTAATATATCATGATAATAAGATCTTGCTTCAAGATCGTGTAAAAGCTGATTGGAAAGGATTTACCTTACCCCATTTTATGTGGTATCAAGCAATTTCCAATTGTAAATGAGCGCTATGTTGTCTTTTTGTATAAAACAAACGAATTTGAAGGTAAATTAATATCATCAGAAGAAGGCGAAATGTACTGGATTGAGAGTAGGACTTATCAAAATATAATTTAGTTGAAGACTTTTTAGAATTATTAAAAATATTTGATGACGACAAGTTGTCTGAATTTCAATATGTGATAGATAAACAGACAAATACTTGGAAAATAAAAATACAATAAAAAAAGTGGGTAAATTATTTTTACCCATTTTTGTTTTCCAGTATTTCCTCATCGTCGATAACTAATACATTTATTTTTCCGTTATATGCTATACCACCGTCGATATAAATCTTTTGCTGATCTTTAGAATAGTGAATATCAAAATCGAGTTCTCCTAAGATGATTGTTGGGCGGTGTCCCATCACTAATTTTTTGTTAATATTGTACTTCTTTAAATCGATAGCTTCTAAGCTTTCTGACTCAGTCCAAACTGATTTAGGCCAATCATTATTTTCTAGACTTACATTTAATTGTAATCCTGCATGTGTAAAGAGATAATTTTTCGTTTCATAGTAGAAAGGAAGTTTTTTAAGCCAATTTAGAAAACCAGGATAATTAGCTTCGATGCGAGTTTTTAGTTCCTTATTAGTATATTGAGTTAAATCGTTAATAGCTAATTTGCTGAATTCACTAATCGTCTTATTAAAAGCGTTATATTGATAATTAAAGTGTACTCGATCTGGAAGTTTTTTATCTAAATCATTAAAAAATAGTTCATGATTTCCTTTAATGATGATTGCTTTATTTTTAGCTTTTAATTCTTTCAGAAATAAATATACTGCGACATTTTGTGAACCTCGATCAAATAAGTCACCACAAACAATTAATTTGTGATTGTTATTGGTGGTATCAAATTTAGCCTTTTCAAGCGCAGTAGTTAATTCATCATAGTGACCATGGATATCACTTAAAACAAAGAATTTCTTCACCTATTATCCCTCCAGTAGTTATATATATTATACCTACAAATCACTATTTTTCAAATCTTCTTTGATAGGTTTCTAAACAGGATTTAATAATTTCGATAGCCTTTTTTCTTCCTAACACTTCTTTTACGACTGTTTTTTTACCTTCCAAGTTTATATACACTTCAAAAAAGTGTGATATTTCATTAAAGGTATGTTTAGGCAATTCTGAAATATCATGATAACAATTTAATGATGGATCCTTTTTGGCGATCGCAATAATTTTTTCATCAACTTCATCAGAGTCAATCATCTTAACTACGCCAATTGGGTAATATTCAACTAATGTAAGTGGATCAATAACTTCTTGACAAAGTACTAAAACATCTAAGGGGTCATTGTCTTCAGCATAAGTTTTTGGGACTGGATAATGTGTAGAAGTGTATAACACCCTGTCTAAAAATAACATTCCTGTTTCTTTATCAAGTTCATATTTTTTCTTACTACCTTTAGAAATCTCAATACAGGCAATAAAATTGTCTGGTTTAACTCGTTCTTTATTTATATCATGTCCTATTATTATTAACGTTGATATTTTATCGTGTATTGTTGTTATTGTAAAGCTGTTTTTAAATAATCACAAAAAAAGAAGACTACTTTAATTTTTAGTCTTCATTTAAACCAACTTGTACTTGATTAACAAAGTCTTGCCATAGTGCTGGTTGTTGAAGCATATTTGTTGGACAATACTTACCACTTGCATCATGATGACGTTTTAATTGAGAAATATCCATATCTAATGCTTTCATTAGATTTATCGTTAAATCAATCGCATTTTGACGTGCTACCGCAAAGTCTCCATCAGCATTTACCGCAACCTCGATTCCAATAGAATTTAGATTAGTAATATTAGAATACCCCTTATTATCACCAACATGCCATGCAGACTGGTTTAGTTCTAACATTTGATAAATTTGTTTATTATCAACTACAAAATGTGTAGAAGCATTAGCGTTAGGGTCACGATTCCAATAGCGATAATGTGCATTTGCATCTGCGCCGATCGAAGTATTGGCAGTCTCATGAATTACAATATACTGAGGTTTTATTGTAAGAGATTTATTATAATTATGTTGTATTTGTCGCTTATAAAAAGGAATAAAGCGATTATTATATGTGATATATTCCTGAGTAAATTTTTCATCATTTTCAATGATAGTTGAACTAATATAATATGAATGTTTTTCGATATCAACAATCGTATTATCGGTTACATCAATATTATTTTCACTTGTTAATTCTGGATTTTTATTTATTTCAGTTTTTAGTTCATCGCTTAGAATCTCTTCACTTGTTTTAATCGAATCTTCTAGTTTAAGCGAATTATTTATCTGGTAATTTACGATAAACATCATAAGCGTAATGAAAACTAAAATAATACTAAGCTTTAGATTTTTTTCCATGTTATAACCTCCCTAATAAACAATTTATTTACATAAACAATTTTAACATAGTATTTCAGATAAAAATACAGTTAATATTAACCATGATTATTATTCTTGTAATGGCTTTATCTTTTCTATTTGTTAAAAAATAGAATAATATTTTATCAATGGAGTTAAGTTAACATATACTAAATATATATTAACTTATATGAAAGGATAATAATATGATTGTAAATAGAATTGATGAATTAATTGGTAATACCCCTATATTAAGAATTAAAGAAAATGAAAATGATGCAGATATATATATTAAATTAGAATACTTCAATCCAGGTGGGTCGATAAAAGATCGAATTGCATTAAAAATGATTGAAAGTGCAGAGGTAAATGGAACAATAAAAAAAGGTGACACAATTATTGAGCCAACCAGTGGTAATACAGGTATTGGAGTTGCAATGGTGGGAAGAGCAAGAGGTTATAAGGTTATTATCATTATGCCTGAAACGATGAGTTTAGAGCGACAAAAAATTATTAAGGCTTTTGGAGCTAAACTCATATTAACTGAGGGAAGTGCTGGAATGAAAGGGGCAATAGCAAAAGCTGAAAACTTAGTTAAAGAATACGGTTATTTTATGTTACGCCAATTTGAAAATAATAATAATGTCGTTGCCCATGAAGAAACGACTGCGAGGGAAATATTAACTGATTTTCCTAAAGGATTTGACTGTTTCGTTGCTGGAGTGGGGACAGGGGGTACAATAACGGGGGTTGGAAACATCATAAAAAATAAGTTCCCTAAAACACTGTTTGTCGCAGCGGAACCAGTAGAGTCAGCAGTATTATCTGGTAAAAGTCCAGGAGCTCATAAAATACAGGGTTTAGGTGCTGGCTTTATCCCTAAAATACTTAATACTAAAATATATGATGAAGTTATGACAGTATCATTAAATGAAGCATATGATACTTCGAGATTAATGGCGCAAAAATATGGATTATTAATAGGGATATCTTCGGGTGCAAGTATATTTAGTGCACTTCAAATCGCAAAAAGATTAGGTAAAGGGAAAAAGGTAGTTGTTATTGCTCCTGATAATGGAGAACGATATTTAAGTACCCCCTTATATGAAGTTATTGATTAGTATGCGAAAACTGAAGTCATATTTTAGGTCAGTTAAAGAACGTGATCCAGCTGCGAAAAGTACACTAGCAATAATCTTATTTTATCCAGGTGTTCAAGCTTTATTTTGGTATCGAATTGCTCATTTTCTTTATCAAAACAAACTAAAATTTTTTGCTTATTTTATGATGTATTGTGTACGAACATTTTTAAATATTGAAATCCACCCAGCAGCTAAAATCGGAAAACGTTTTTTTATTGACCATGGTACCGGTGTAGTAATTGGTGAAACCGCAGAAATTGGAAATAATGTTACTATTTATCATGGTGTAACTTTAGGAGGAAGAGGAAATAAACGTTGTAAACGGCATCCAACAATTGGAAATAATGTCATTATTGGCACGGGAGCGAAGGTACTCGGGGCGATAACAATCGGAGATAATTGTAAGATTGGTGCTAATGCAGTTGTATTATTTGATGTACCAGCAAATTCAACAGCTGTAGGAGTTCCAGCGACGATAAAAATTAAAAGATAAATTAATAAAAGAATATTTTATGAAAGATACATAAAATATTCTTTTTTAAGCTTTATAAATCACGAAAATTTATTCTTTCTAGGTTTTTGATAGCTGGTCCATCGAGATATTTACCTTTATACGTAAAGCGAGAACCATGACATGGACAATCATATGTTTTATGCTCATTATTAAATGTTAAGATACATTTTAGATGAGGACAGACAACATTTACGATAAAGACTTCACTATTCTCATCTTTATATACGCCATATTTTTTTCCTTTATAAGAAACTATTTTTCCCATGCCTTCTGAAACATCAAATTCTTTAGGCATTTTTTTAAGTCGCCCCCCAACTAAGCGACCAACGCTCTTAAGATTATAACTAAAGAATTTACAACTTAATTTATCGGTAATACGAGTAGGTTTATATAATTTTTCATATTCCGTATTTTTATTGGTTATTAAATCACGGGCAAGAATTGCGGCAACGTGACTTGTTAACATTCCCCATTTTTTATATCCAGTAGCAACAATTATCTGCGGAGATTTAGGATTTATCTTTCCAATATATGGTAAATTATCAAAAGTATAAAAATCTTGGGTTGAAAAGCGATATAGTGGTTCTTCGATAGCAAAATGTTTTTTCCCGAAGTTTTCAAGATTTGAATAATGTTTTACATCAGGTCTAGTATGACCACATTGATGATTTTCTCCCCCGATTAAGATTAACCTTTCATCGTTATATGGATGTGTCCTTATCGAACGAATTGGTTTTTCAACATTAATATAATCGGCATTTTCAAATTCAACATTATATTTCGCTGAAATTAAATATGTCATTGAAGGTTTTAGTTTTGTGAAATAAAAATTATGCGGATCATTAACAGGATAATGTGAAGCTACTACTACATGACGAGATTTAACCTTTACACCACTGGTAAAATAAGTATGACACATATTGTTATCTTCTTTTACTTTAAATACTTTAGATTTTTCAAAAATATAACAGTCATCATTTTTACTAAAGTCATCAATAAGCGGAGTTAAATATTTTACGACATGAAAATGTGCTTGTTCTTTAAATCCTAAGGCACATTTTACTTTATAAGGTAAGCTTAAATTTTCGGTAATAAAACTATTAATCCCAAGCTTTTGTGATGCCTCATATTCTTTTTCAATATTATTAATATATTTATCACTTTCAGTATATACATAACTAGTTACTGTTTCATAATCACAATTAATCTCCAAGTTTTTAATATTGTCTTTAATTAAGTTAAAAGCTATGATATGTGAATCTTTATAAGCTTGCGCCTTATTTATTCCGTGTTTTTTTATTAAAGTTTTATAAACTAAACTATGTTGTAGTGTAACTTTAGCAGTTGTATGACCAGTTGTACCATGTAATAATTTTTCAGCTTCAACTAGTGTTACCCGATATCCTTCTTCGCCCAATAAATAGGCAGTAGTAATACCAGTGATTCCACCTCCGATTACTAAAACATCTGTCTCTAAATCGTTTGTTAGCTGAGGAAAGTTGTTAAGATCGTAATTATCTAACCACAAAGGTTTATTCATAATATCATCCTTATCTAATGCTTATACTTTATTATTTGAATAAGTTACCAATTCATACTATAAAATAAATTATAAAAGCTTGAAACTAATCTATAGTTTCAAGCTTGTTTTTTACAGGTAATCATTATAACTTGCCTTAATAATTTTATATTGGTTCTGATTATATTCTAATAATGTTACCCCACAATTTTGTAATGGATAACTAAAATCATATTTTTCGGGATCGGTGGAGTTTAATATTGCTTTTATAGAATGTGAATGACAAACAATCATTATTGATTGTCTGTGATATTTAGCTACCACATTATTAAGTCCTGTCATAATACGTTTAATAAGCTGTTCGTTTTTTTCCATACCAGTAATTTTATCCGCAAAAAGTTGATTTACAATTGGTAAATAATCTTTCCCATCAACTGGACCAAAATCTCTTTCCACAAAAGCTTGATCGAAAATAATTTCACCTTGATAATTTATTTCCCTCGCAATAATGCTCGCTGTTTCAGTAGCTCTAGATAAAGGCGATGAAATAATGGTATCAATTTCTTGATTGATAAAATGTTTTGCGGTCAATAATGCTTGCTTTTTACCAAATTGATTCAAAGGGATATCAATTCGTCCTTGGATTAGTCCATTTTTATTATAATCAGTTTCTCCGTGTCTTACTAATGTTATTTTTGTCATAGCTTATCACCTCGCATGTACCATTATAACATGGAATATGAGTGAAAGAATCTTGAAAGCGCTTATAAATGACAAAGTTCAACAATAGACTGTATAGTTTAGATAATAAACTCTTTTATATTTAGGATAAAACGTGCTATAATAATAACACGCTAAAAATTTAAGGAGTTGATTCACTATGAGGATGGTAGATCTCATAATTAAAAAAAGGGAAAATAAGCCGCTTAATGAAAAAGAAATAAACTTTTTTATTCAAGGTTATACAAATGGTGAGGTTCCTGATTACCAAATTTCAAGTTTATTAATGGCGATTTGCTTTCAGGGTATGAATGAAGATGAACGTTATTATCTTACCAAAGCAATGGTTGAAAGTGGTGAAACATTAGATTTAACTAATGTTTTAGGAAAAACTGTTGATAAGCATTCAACTGGTGGTGTTGGTGATAAGACAACGCTTGCTTTAGCACCACTAATTGCTAGTTGTAATGTAAAGTTAGCAAAAATGAGTGGTAGGGGTTTAGGTCATACAGGCGGGACACTAGATAAATTAGAAGCTATATCAGGTTTTAATATTGAGTTAAGTGATGAGGAATTTATTAAACAAGTTAATGATCTAGGAATCGCGATCATTGGTCAAACAAAAGACATGTGCCCAGCAGATAAAAAGTTATATGCTCTTCGAGATGTTACTGGGACGGTAGAATCAATCCCCTTAATTGCCTCGTCAATTATGAGTAAAAAGATAGCTGCAGGAGCTAAAACGATTGTTTTAGATGTTAAAGTTGGCAGCGGAGCTTTTATGAAAGATTTAGCAAGTGCTCGCAAATTATCTCTAGCGATGGTTGATATTGGTAAGAGGTTTAAACGTAATGTTTCAGCACTAATTACGAATATGGATGAGCCATTAGGTGAAGCTGTTGGAAATAGCTTAGAGGTAATTGAAGCGATTGAAACATTAAAAGGTAGAGGACCTAAGGATTTTACTGAATTAGTGCTTAATTTAGGAGCACATATTTTAGTAAACGCTAAAGAAGCAGAAACACTTAATGAAGCCATGGGTATTCTGAAAAATCAAATTGATAATAAACAAGCATTAGCTAAGTTTAAAGAATTTATTAAAGCCCAAGGTGGAGACTTCTCTTTTATAGATGATTACGCTAAACTTCCGCAAGCAAAATATCATTATCTCGTGAAGGCTAATACTAAAGGTTATGTAAAAGCAATAAATGCCTTAGACGTAGGCAATTATTGTATGAAGTTAGGTGCGGGAAGACAAACAAAAGATTCTATTATTGATTTAGCTGTTGGTGTTAAGATTAAAAGAAAAATTGGTGATGCTGTGGATCATGATACAGTTATCGGTGAAATCTATAGCAATCAAGAGTTACCCGAAATAAGGATTAATGAGTTTCGACAAATATTTAGTTTTAGTGCGGAATTAGTTGAGAGGCGTCAATTAATTCTTGATATAGTAAAATAAGAAAGTAAGGGTAAATATGGATGACATTCTGGAGATTGTAGTAGAGGTTATCTGTGGAGTAATTGAGGCGTTGTTTGAAGAAAAAGCAACCAAATATAATAATTTTAAGGTGATGGAATTTACTGATATACATGCTCATGAAACATATATCGTAGGTCTAATTGTTACCGCAATTACTTTGTTTTATGATAATGATAATAGGCTTGATAAACATGAAAGAAAAGTTTTTAAAAGATTAATGAAGACTTATAAAAAAGAAATATCAATAAAGAATCGTCGTCAAATTCAAAAGCTTTTGAAAACAAAGTTATCTTTAGATAATTTAATGTCCTTATATGATAAATTAGGAATCAATCGGTATTCTGTGATTAAAATAGCTTCAGATTTAGAAAGAATTATTTATGAAGTAGATAATAATGAAATTGACATAACTTTTCTAAAGGAACTTAAAAAATCAGCTAATCCCGAATATTATTAACTACACGAAAGTGTAGTTTTTGTAGAATAAAAGTTATACTACAACTTTTTTTATCATAATATGTGATAGAGGTGTGGTTTATGATGAGGAAAAAACTAATTATAACTTTTATTTGTTTTATCGGTTTTATATTTGCATATCTGAAGTTTGATGTATTGGCAAATACTGATACATTAACAAGCGGTGCTAAAGCATCAATATTGATAGAATTACATACAGGAGAAATTCTTTATGAAAAGAATATCCATGAGAAACTCGCTCCCGCTTCAATGACAAAAATTATGTCGACACATTTAATAATCGATGCCTTAGTAAGCGGACAAATTAAAATGGAGGATATTGTCACGGTATCAGCACATGCAGCTAGTTTTGGTGGTTCTCAGGTTTGGTTAGAAACGGGAGAACAGATGTCTGTTGAAGATTTATTTAAGTGTATGGTTATTGCTAGTGCTAATGATGCAACTGTTGCTCTAGCTGAATTAGTTGCTGGTAGTGAAGATTTATTCGTTCAAAGAATGAATAAAAAAGTCCAAGATTTAGGTTTAATAAACACTCATTTCGTTGATCCCACAGGTTTATCTGATTTTGAAACTGGTCATTATTCAAGTGCTTATGATATGGCAATGATGGCTAGAGGATTACTATTAGAACATGAAGCGTTAACTACCAAGTATTCTAGTATCTATGAGGATTATATTAGACAGGATACTAATGATCCGTTCTGGCTTGTTAATACAAATAAATTAGTCAAACACGTTCCTGGCATTGATGGTTTAAAGACTGGTTGGACGCGGAAAGCAGGTTATAATTTAACCGCAACGATGAAAAAAGCAGGTATGCGCTTAATTAGTGTTGTAATGGGAGAAGAGACACCTTCAAAGCGAAATTATGATACGGTTTCATTATTAAATTATGGTTTTAGTCAGTATGAAGCTGTAGAGTATAAATCAAAGGGTTATCATATTGGTGATTATGATAATTTATTACTTACTCCACAAAAGGTTAAAATAGTGACTAAAGAACCAATTTATTTTCTTACTAAAAAAGGTGTTAAACCAAGTGGTTTAGAAGAAAATTTTACTTATTATATTGATAAATCTGGGGTTAAAAAAGGAAGTGAGATCGGTAAATTAGAAATTATAAAAAAGGGGAAAGTTGTCTATACTGTTCCACTTACGGTAGAACAAGATTGCAGGCGTGCATCTTTCTTTCAAGTAATTGGTAGGGTGCTAAAAACAGTACTATTTAAATAAATTTATCAGCTATGTGATTACACATAGCTTAATTTATCTAAAGGAGTGATTAATAATGGAAAATTTAAGTCGTTATATTAAGGAAGCTAAAAAAGTTACACCTGTAAAAGTATATCTTAAAGCTAATTTAACTGAAATCAAAACTTCCAAAGTAAAACTTTTCGGTAATAATAATTTCTGGGTGTTATTTGGTGATTACCAGGATGTAAAGTTTTTTTTGGAAAAGCATCAAGAGCTGATCTACGATTTTGAAATCGAAAACACATGTCGGAATTCTGCGGTGCCCTTACTTGATCTAAAAAATATTAGCGCACGTATTGAACCAGGAGCAATTATTCGCGATAAAGTAACGATTGAACAAAACGCCATTATTATGATGGGAGCGGTTATTAATATTGGGGCAGTAATTGGTAGCAATACAATGATAGATATGAATGCGGTAGTTGGTGCTCGTGGTATAATCGGTAAAAATTGTCATATCGGAGCAGGGGCAGTTATAGCTGGTGTTTTAGAACCACCAAGTAAGAGCCCAGTAATTATCGAAGATGAGGTCTTAATCGGAGCTAATGCGGTTATTTTAGAAGGAATTAAAGTCGGAAAAGGAGCTGTAGTAGCTGCAGGTAGTGTTGTAACAAGTGATGTTCTAGCTAATTCTGTAGTCGGAGGGGTCCCTGCTAGGGTTATTAAAATAAAAGACCATAATACCGTGAATAAGACACAAATCTTAACTGAATTACGTGAATGACATTAAAAAGTGAAAATTCACTTTTTTTTTATCAATATTGCGAAAATACTACATTCTTTTTGTAAGTATGACATATTAAATTGTTCTAGATGACAATCAATTATTATCTAGTATTGTCGAAGTAGTATTTTATCTTTTTAATGTATGCTAGATTTAAAGAGAAAAAGGAGTGAGAAGTATGAGTTTATCAGTTCATTTATTTATAAAGGCTGATACGCTATTTGTACGACTAACAGGAGAATTAGATCATCATACATCGATGCATTTACGTGATCGTATAAATTCATTAATGGATAAATTTGAAATTAAAAATATCATTTTTAATTTTCGGAATTTATCATTTATGGACAGCAGTGGAATTGGCGTGATTTTGGGTCGATATCATCAAGTAAAACAGAAAAAAGGTATTTTAGTCGTATGTGAGTTAAATTCAATGATTGAAAAAATAATTCAATTATCTGGATTATATAAGATATTAGTTATTACTAAAGATGAAGAACAAGCATCTAATTATTTGGGGGTGGCCTAAATGAAATCAAAGCGGAATAATTACGCTGAAGTAATTTTCGATGCAATCAGTGAAAATGAAGCCTTTGCGAGAATCATCGTGGCTGGTTTTGTAATGCCTTTAGATCCAACGATTGATGAAATTAATGAATTAAAAACAATCGTATCGGAGGCTGTCACAAATAGTATTATTCATGCATATGAAAACAAAGGTGGAAAAATAAAGCTAATAATTGAAAGTTATATTAATGAAATTACGATAACAGTCATCGATTATGGAAAAGGAATTGAAGATTTAAATCGCGCAAAAGAATTATTCTATACTACTAAACCAGAAGAAGAGCGTTCGGGGATGGGACTTACCATTATGGAAATCTTCGCTGATGAGTTTTATATTAGTTCGAAAATCGGTGAAGGAACAATTATCAAGGTCAAAAAATATTTACATTACGCTAATGAGTTATATGCATAATAATAAGCATAATAATGTAAATCATTTAGTAGAAGATAATTATAAATTGGTATGGTCAGTAGTTAATAAATTCCATTACTTAAAGGAAGAAAAAGATGATCTCTTTCAGTCAGGTTGTATTGGTCTAATAATGGCAGCAAAAAAGTTTGAGCCTGAGCGAGGAAATGCTTTTTCAACTTTTGCGATTCCTTATATTTTAGGTGAAATTAAAAATTATCTCCGAAATAAAAATCATATTAAAGTGAGTAAGAAAATTTTATCATTACAAAGGAGAATAAATAAGGTTTTAGAAATAAATGGAAATTTATCAATCAATGATATTGCCAGCAAATTAGGAATCGCTTATGAAGATGTGGTGATGAGTTATAATCATCATAGTAGTGCTTTATCATTAGAAAATACAATTAGTGATGATAATAGAGTATCATTAATCGAAGTAAAAACGGTTGAAAATCGTTATGATATTGATCGAAGCGCTTTAGAAATTAAGGAAATAGTACAAAAGTTTACTAAAATTGAGAAAAGGATTCTCTTTTATCGTTTTTATTATGGTTTTAACCAAAATGAAATTGCGAAGCATTTAAAGATATCCCAATCTAAAGTATCACGCATCGAAAAGCGAATTACCCAAGAGTTCAAGAAATACTATATGGTAAAATAAAACACCATCTTGTCCAAGCGACAAAAGATGGTGTTTTATTTTCATAAAATTTATGATTTGACAAATATTATTAATAGATTATTTAGAGGAGGCATTTTGATGAGAAAAGATTATACAAAAATAATTAAAAGGAATACATTAAAACCAAAGTATTTTCGTAACGGAGCGGTAGCTTTTGTAGTAGGAGGTTTAATTGGTGTATTTGGTCAAGGTCTATCTGACTTATATATAAATATTTTTAAGATGTCTAAAGATCATGCGAATTCATTAATGACGGTAACTTTAATCTTATTAAGTGCAATCACCACAGGATTAGGAATTTATGATCATTTAGGTCAATTTGCGGGTGCGGGAGCTTTTGTTCCGATTACAGGATTTGCGAATTCCATGACAAGTGCTGCTTTAGAGGGTAAGAGTGAGGGAATAACGCTTGGTATTGGTGCTGGGATGTTTAAACTAGCTGGAAGTGTAATTGTCTTTGGTGTTGTAGCTAGTTATATATTGGGAACAATAAGATATCTATTTTTTCAGTAAACAGGTGATAAATAAATGAAAAAATCGACGTATAAATTTAATAATGTTTACATAAAAGGTACAGGAACCGCGGTTGGTCCTTTAGAAAAGGAAGGACCATTAGGAGCTTATTTTGACCGTGATTATCAGGATAATTACTGTGAAGAAAAAAACTGGGAAAGTGCAGAGCAACGTCTATTAAACGATGCTATTACAATAGCCATTGCTAGTTCGGGATTAAAAAATGAAGCTATCGATCTTGCGATATCAGGTGACTTAATAAATCAAAATGCGGTTAGTAATTATGTGATGCGCGACTTTCCCTTCCCGCTTTTAGGCATGTATGGTGCATGTTCAACTGCTATGCTGACCTTACTTACAGCGGCATTATTTATTGAAAGTAAAAAATTTCATCATATCGTTGCAGCTACAAGTTCCCATAATTCTACGGCTGAAAGGCAATTTCGTTATCCAACAGAGTATGGTGGACCTAAACCAGAAACAGCAACATTTACTGTCACAGGTGCAGGAAGTGCTGTTGTATCAAGTGATGTCACAAATATTCGGGTCAGTTCTGCAACAATTGGTCGAGTAATTGATGCCAATCAAAATGACCCTAATGATATGGGGACAGCAATGGCACCTGCTGCAAGTGATACGATAATAAGGCATTTACGTGACCTGCATTTAACACCCAATTACTATGATATGATTATCACCGGTGACTTATCTAAGGTTGGCTCGAAGGTTTTACTTGATATTATGGCAGAAGAGGGATTTGATATCAGTAAGTTTCATGAAGACTGTGGAAAAATTATCTATTCAGAAAGTCAACCGGTCTTTTCTGGAGGTAGTGGTTGTGCTTGTTGTGCTGTTGTTACGTATGGGTATATTAAGCAACTCCTTGAAACAAGAAAATTAAAACGAGTTTTAGTGGTGGCAACAGGAGCGTTACATAATCCGGTGATGCTACTTCAAAAAGAATCAATTCCAGCGATTGCACATGCTGTTAGTTTAGAGATAAATGAAGTTTAAAGAGGTGAATTTATGATCTATATTAATGCTTTTATTGTTTGTGGTTTTATCTGTCTCGTAGGGCAATTACTGGTAGATTTATTTAAGTTAACTCCAGGGCATGTTACTAGTTGGTTTGTTGTTTTAGGCGCGGTTTTAGATTCTTTTAATTTTTATGATAATTTAGTGGATTTTGCTGGTGCAGGTGCTTTAGTTCCGATAACTAGTTTTGGACATTCTCTATTACATGGTGCACTCGCAAAAACTGAAGAGCTTGGTTTTATAGGTATTGGGATGGGAATGTTTGATTTAACTGCTAGTGGTATTACAGCTGCGATTATATTTGCTTTTTTAGTTGCGCTTATTTTTAAACCACGACACTAATACATGAAAGGAGTGTCTGATATGGGAAATCCTTTATCTAGAAAGCTTGAGGACAATGATGCATATTTAAGAAAAATGTTAGGCATTGGCACTAGTTTTGATGTCGGGGTTCGTGAATTTTATATTAAAAATGTTAAAATCAACTTATATTATTGTAATAGTTTAACAGATACATTAATAATTATTGAATTAATTAGAGAACTGCTTCTTCTAGGTGAGGATGATGTTTATCTTCATAAACAGGCATTTGAGATTATTAATAATCATTTGGCTCTAGACCAAGTTATGATTGTTGATGATTTAGATGAAATCATTACCTTAATATTGTCAGGTTTAATTGTCATTTTAGTTGAAGATCAATTAAAAGGTTTTTCTTTAGATACTAGAAATTATCCTGGTAGACAACCTAGCGAACCAGAAACTGAAAAAGTAGTGAGAGGTAGTCGTGATGGATTTACCGAAAATATCATCACTAATGTTGGCTTAATCAGGCGCCGAATTAGGGACCCACTATTTAGAACTGAATTACATCAGGTAGGCAGTTTATCGAAAACGGAAGTATGTTTATTATATATTGAAGGTTATTCCGATGATAAAATTCTTAGAACAATCCGCAATCGTATCAAGAATATCGATGTCGATGAAATCGTAATGGCAGATAAACACTTAGAAGAACTAATTACGAATCAGACCTGGAACCCATACCCAAAAGTAAGATATACTGAAAGACCAGATATATTAGCAGTTCATTTATATGATGGGCTTATTGGGATAATGGTAGATACATCTCCAAGTGTAATGATCGCACCGACAACGTATTTGGAACAATTACAACATGTTGAAGAATTTCGTCAAACACCGTTTGTCGGATCATTTTTACGCACAGCACGGACTGGGGGAATAATTATCTCGATATTTTTAGTTCCAACTTGGATGTTATTTGCCTATAATCCTGAATACTTACCAGATTTTTTAAAGTTTATTGGACCTAAGGAAGAAGGTTCAATCCCCGTGATAATCCAAATATTGATTGGTGAAGTTGGTATAGAGTTTTTAAGAATGGCTGCGATTCATACCCCAACAGCAATGAGTACTGCATTAGGAATTGTTGCTGGGGTGTTAATAGGGCAAATTGCGATTGAGGTAGGTTTATTTTCTCCAGAAGTGGTTTTATATGTTGCTGTAGCAGCTATCGGTGCTTATGCTACCCCAAGTTATGAGTTAGGACTCGCAAATAAACTTGCTAAACTTGTTATTATTATTGTTACTTTCTTTTTTAATATTTGGGGTCTAATTGGTAGCACAGTATTCTTTATCCTCTTTTTAGCTTTTACAAATAGTTTTGGAAAACCATATTTATATCCACTATTACCATTTAACTTAAAAGATTTTATTAATATTTTTATTAGAACAACTCAAAGAAGGAAAAATACCCGTAATAATAATCGTAATTAATATAAAAAGGTGTCAATAGACACCTTTTTATATTGCCCTTACAGTTTTACTTGAAGCAAGCAGTATTGATGTTATTAGTAACCCTAAAGCACAAAAACTTAGTAAATAACCGATTCCTAATGCTTGGATGATAATCCCACCGACAAATGAAGCGATGGGCATTAAACCCTGAGTTCCAATAACCATGAGGCTATTTACTTTAGCTAATTTATCACTTTCAACGATTTTATATCTATATGTTGATATCGGGATATTAACCATTATTAAAGCTACTCCACATAATATCATTAGGATAAATAGTGAGATTAAATAGATATTAATATTATCCCAGATTAGGACACTAAAGATAAAACTAATAGATGCTGCTATGAAGACAAAGGCTATAAGGAAAAAGCCTTTTAAGATTGAAGGGGCAAACCTTTCTTTTTGTTTTTTTAATCCATAGACTAAACTTGTTGATATCGTACCTAGTGAAATAGCTACAGAAATTATTGATGACCAAAATTCAGGTTCAAATAAATGATCAAAAATATATTTTTGTCCTTTAACATATACAGAGATAAAATAATTTAAATTATTAAATATTGGCGTAACAAAAAAGTTAGCAAATAAGGCACCAAAGCTTAAATATAAGAGGGCCTTTTTTGTTAAAATATAATTAAATCCATCTTTAAAGTCATTAATAATATATTTAAGTGTAAGTGGTTGCTTGGTTTTTTCATAATGATATTTGATGAACATTTCCGAAATACCCGAAAGGATATATAAAATACCTATTAATATAAATAGATAATAAATGGGCATAATTGTATAAAAAATACCAGCTAATATAACACCAATAATTCCTAATAAGCTATCGATACTACTTAAATAAGAGCTAGCTTGTTGATATTGGTCTTCATCTACGATAAATTTAATAATCGATGATGATGCAGGAGAGAATATCGCTCCTACAAAATTAAAGATGATAGCAACACCAAAAAGGATAATTAATTGTAAATTTTCATCATTATTATTAATCGCAAAATAAATTAATAATGCTGCTAAAATTACGACAAATCCTTTAATTAGATCAGTACCGTAAATTATCTTAACTTTATTCCATCTATCAGCTAAAACACCACCTAATGGTGAAGTAATAACAACAACTAAGCCAGCAACTGCCAGATATACTCCCTGTATAAAAGCATTGTTACTGGTAATTTTAAGGATATAAAATCCAACCGCAAAGTTATAAAAACTAGCGCCTAAATGGGATATGAGTACTCCTAAAAATAATAATACATAATTGGTGTTTTGAAAAACACTTTTACTCTTCCTATTTTCCATCATTATTTCTCCTTATAATATCACATTAAATTTATTATATCCTAGTTTACAATTACTCGAAATACATTTTTGAAATATCCTCCAGCTAATTGACAAAGCATAAATTATCAAATAAAATATGGTGAAGGTGATAAAATGGAGTATAAAGTAAAAATCGATGAATTTGAGGGACCATTAGATTTATTATTGTATTTAATAAAAGAAGCAAAAATATCAATTGATAACATTAATGTAGCGGAAATAACAGAGCAATATATTGATTTTATTCATAATATGGAGAAATTAAACCTTGAAATAGCAAGTGAATACTTAGTTATGGCAGCATATTTAACATTCATTAAGAGTAGAATGATGTTACCAAAAGCGAGTATTGATAATGAAGAAATTGATTATGAAGAAAACCCTGAAGAAAAGCTAAAAATGCGCTTAAAAATATATAAATTATTTAAAGATATTATTCCTTATTTTAAGGAACAAGAAGAAGAAAGAAGTAACTTTATCACGAAAATTCCTACGGACTTATCTAATGAATTTAAATTAGATTCTAAAGAAATTATTATCGCTGATAATACTGTTTATGATTTATTAAGTGCTTTTAATAAAGTTTTAAAACGTTATCAACTACATAGACCAATAAAAGCTAAAATAAAACAACAAAATATCACAATTGATGATCGGATTGTAGAATTAAGATTATTGTTAAAGCAAAAACAAAGCTTGCGTTTTATTGATATTATTACCTCTGATAGTTCTAAAGAATTTATTGTGGTAACCTTTTTAGCAATCTTAGAACTGGCTAAAAATAAATTGATTTATATTAATCAGAGTGAATTATATCAAGATATCTTTATTAATTATATTGGAGAAGAAGGAGTTGAGGTTCATGAATAGAACAGAAATGCTAGCAGCTTTAGAAGGATTATTATATATAACTGGGGATGATGGTTTAACTCCTAATGAAATTGCCTTTGTTTTTGAAATTGAAGCTGAAGCGGTTCAAGATTTATTAGAATCACTTACAGATATGTATGATAATAGCTTAAGAGGGATAACTATTATTAATACAGCGGGAAGATATAAGTTAGCAACGAAAAAGGAATATATTGATGTATATCGGAAAGTATATACTAATTTAAATAAAATGCGCTTAACAAATGCAGCGTTAGAGGTGTTAGCAATTATTGCTTATAAGCAACCGATTACAAGGGCTGAAATTGAAGATATCCGTGGCATTAATTCCGATAATATCTTACGACGTATGCAATCGATGGCTCTAATAAAGGAAATTGGCAGGCTTGATACACCAGGGAGACCCATCTTATATGGTACGACAAATGACTTTTTGGATTATTTTAATTTATCATCAATTGAAGAGTTACCAGAATTACTAGAGCAATTAGAAATTGATGAAGAAATAGAGCAAGACTTATATACAAATTTAGCTAAAATTAAGATTAATTAGAAACCAAGCTGGTTTCTTTTTTTAAATCCTTAGGAATTCATCATTTTACGATAATTCTATACATATAATTTGCTAGGTGAGTAAAATGAATTCTATAAAACGTTTTCTATTTTTGCTGTTTTTTATTATCTTGTTTTCAATTACAGTGTTAAAAGTAAAAGCTGAAGGAAATATTAATGTCAGTGCACAATGTGCGGTAATGCTTGAAAGTCATACGAAAAGAGTAATGTATGAAAAAAGTGCTCATGAACAAAGACCTGTTGCTTCGATTTCTAAGATTATGACCGCAATCATCGCCATTGAAAATGCACCTTTAGATGAATATGTAACAATTAGTAAATATGCTGCTCGACAAATAGGTTCTTCGTTATATTTAAAAGTAGGTGAGGAAGTAACCTTTCGAGATTTAATCTATGGCTTAATGCTTAGAAGTGGAAATGATGCTGCCTATGCCATTGCTGAATATATTGGTAATGGAGATATTGATTATTTTGTCTATTTAATGAATGAAAAGGCTAAAGCATTGGGATTAAAAAAATCAGTATTTGGTAATCCATCGGGTTTAGATGAATTAAGTCAAAATCTTTCTACTGCATATGATATGGCACTTATAACTAAATATGCGATGGATAATCCAATATTTAGGGAGATAAATAATACATCAACATATAGAGCAACGACGAAAGCGGGAAGCGTTTATGTTTGGCATAATAAACATCGGCTTATAAATCATTATGATTTTATTATTGGTGGCAAAACTGGTTATACCAAGCTTGCTAAACGAACATTAGTATCCGTTGGTAATAAATCGGGACTCGAATTAATTGTTGTTACTTTAAATAGTGGAAATGATTGGAATGATCATTTACAGCTTTTTAATTATGGATTTACGGAATTTGATTTATATACTCTAATCGAAAAAGGTATTTTTGAAGTTAAAGCTTTAGATGAAATATTCTATGTCGATGAAAAGATTGTTTATCCGCTGAAAAAAAATGAATTTGCGATTTTAAAAATTGTTTTTGATGTTGATGAAAAAACTAACATTACTTATTTGTTGGTCGTAAAAGATAAAGATATATTATATAAAAAAGAAGTATATAAATATGATAGTACCCATAGTGTATTAAAAAATAGTCTTACGATAATCGATATTTGGGATGGAATGAAGCTTTTTGTTCGTGAACTATTTTGGTAAATAAAATTTGGTTATTATTGTTTATTATCGGTATTGGTTTTGCGATTTATAATCATAAAATTCCCGAAGTCAATAAAGCTTTATTAGATTCACCTAAAGAATCGGTAATGATGATTATTAATTTATCAGGGCTTTATATTTTATGGAATGGTTTGCTTCAAATTGCTAAGGATAGTGGATTAATCGATGCTTTTTCTAAAAAAATTTATTTTATCACAAAACATATTTTTCCTGAACTACCTAAAGATCATGATGTTCATGGATATTTAGCTAGTAATATTGCCGCAAATATGTTAGGTCTAGGAAGTGTTTCGACTCCTTTAGGGATTAAGTCAATGGAAGCAATGAAAAAAATTAATGGTGATAAAGATACAGCCAGTAGGTCAATGATTACGTTAATTTTATTAAATAGTTCATGTTTAACTTTACTTCCAACAACGATCATATCTTTAAGACAAATTTATGGTAGTAGTGAACCTACCAAGGTGATGCCAATAATATTAGTAAGTACAATTTTTTCAACGATTTTTGCGGTAATTATTGACCGGGTATTTTATTATTTTAATAAAAATAAATTTAAGTAAAGAGTGGTTATATGAGTTTTACGGTTTATATTATTCCAGTGTTAATAATTTGTTTAATGGTTTACGCGTTATATAAAAAAGTTAATGCCTATGACAGTTTTATTAAGGGAGCAAAAGAGGGTGCTAAATATGCCTTTGAAATCCTTCCTTATATGGCTAGTATGATAATAGCAACCGCAGTGCTTCGAAGTTCGGACTTTTTAAAAATTTTTAATACTTATTTAAGTCCTTTAAACTTTATTAATATCGATATCTTTACCTTAATGTGCTTTAGACCTATATCAGGAATGGCTAGTATAGCAGTATTAAATGATATATTTAAAATATATGGACCAGATAGTTTTACAGGGATATTAGCATCAGTTATTCAAGGTAGTACTGATACAACATTATATATAATTACCGTTTATTTTGGTGCTGTCGGTATTCGTGATGTTAAATATTCTGTTAAAGCAGGGTTACTAATAGACCTTATATCATACATTATCGCTTATACGGTCGTAAAAATCTTCCTTTTTAATTGAATATAAATTAAAATCGTGTAAAATAAACTTAATGTAGTAAAATATAAGTGGATGTAATTAGAGGTGAAATTATGGAACGATTACAAAAAGTAATAGCGAGAAGTGGTGTAACTAGTCGCAGAAAAGCTGAAGCACTGATATTAGCTGGTAAGGTTAAAGTAAATTCTAAAGTTGTAACGGAGTTAGGAACAAAAGTATCAAGTAAGGACACTGTTGAGGTTGAAGGTATTATTATCGAAAATGAACCAAAAGTTTATTATATAATAAATAAACCTGCAGGCTGTATATCAGCTGTAAGCGATGATTTAAATCGTCGGGTAGTAGTAGACTATTTACGCAAAAAGGGCGTGACAGAGCGGATTTTTCCAGTAGGAAGGCTTGATTATGATACTACAGGAGCATTAATCCTTACAAATGATGGAGAGTTAGCTAATTTATTAATGCATCCTAAAAATGAAATTGATAAGGTATATTTAGTTCGTTGTCAAGGGATTGTTAATAGTGATGTAATTAGAAAATTACGAAGCGGAATAAAACTTGCTAATTATATTACCCAAAAAGCACAAGTGGATTTGATTAGTATTGATAAAAAAAATAAATCATCGCAAGTAAGGATTACCATACATGAAGGTAAATATCATCAAGTAAAATTAATGTTTGAAGCAGTTGGACACCCGGTAAAAAAATTAAGAAGAGAAAGATATGCTTTTTTAGATGTGCACGGTTTAAAACCAGGAGAATTTAGAAGAATTAAAATTCATGAAGTTAAGCAATTATTTGTCTTAGCTACACATAAAGTACCTAAACGTAATTATAAAATCAGAAGATATTAACCCAAGGACTGATTGAAGTGGGTTTTTTCTTTGCAACAAATGCCTCAGAGATGTCCTTGGCTAGTAGGTGATATGTTTTACGTTATTTGCTATTTGTAAAGCGATATCTTAAAGCTACTAAATCTTTTTTGATTCCTTAAGTTAAAAGCTCTTGATACACATTTTATGTGTTTCAAGAGCTTTTATTATTTTTTCAGTTTGCGGATTCTTTATTGTATTAGTGCATAGTCATGATGCCAATTTTTCTTGTAATGATAATAGCTTCTTGCTACTTTCAATGTCTAAAGCATAAATTTAATAACTTTTTCTTAACAATATTTTATTAAATGATAATGCGAACACTATGGCAGTAATTATTACTGCTACAATATCAGCGATAGCTTCAGCATAAAACACACCATTAATTCCAAAATATTTTGGAAGGATTAGTGTTAAAGGGATTAAAAGCACTATTTTTCTAAGTAACGCAAGGAAAAGTGAAATTACTGGTTGTTTTAGAGCCATAAAGGTATTTTGACAAGCAATTTGAATTCCCATTATACTGATACCAATAAAAAAGATTCTAAAGATATTGGGTGCAATTTGAAGTACGTTAGGGTTACTATTAAATATTCTAATAAATAAATTTGGCGCAATGAAAATTATTAAATAAAAAGCAAATGAATATATTAGTGAGGTAATTAATAATATTTTAAAAGCTTCTTTAACTCGCTCTATTTTACCTGCACCATAATTATAACTAATAACTGGGGTAGCTCCTTGAGCGAGCCCCATTAATGGTAACATTATTATTTGCATAACTAATAACATTATCGTGATAATATTTATATAGATTACATAGTCATTTCCACCATAGTTTTTTACTTGGATGTTAAATGTGATTTGTACTAATGATTCAGTGGATTGCATGATAAATGGTGATATACCAAGTGCCGCGATACTCAAAATAGTTTTATAATTTAAATTAAATTTGGTAAAACTTAACTTAAAAATTGGTTTATTGCTAGTTAAAAACTTAAGCACATATATTGCTGATATCGTTTGCGAAATAATTGTTGCTAGAGCAGCTCCGCTAACCCCCATATCCAAAAGATAGATAAATATTGGATCAAGGATTATATTAATGATCGCACCAATTAATACTGTCATCATGGCAGTTTTGCTAAAACCTTGAGCTGAAATATAGGAATTTAAACCTAATGTTAGCATTACCGAAGTCGTTCCCAAAGCGTAGATTAACATGTAACTACGTGCGTAGCCAATAATTTCCTTTTTAGCTCCAAATAATATTAATATTCCTTCATTAAAAATTATTAAAATCAAGGTTAGTATCACGCCTATGAGTAATAACATTATTAAACTATGAACCATAATATTTTTAGCTTCATTTTTTTTACCTTGACCTAACTTTATTGAGGCTAAGGGAGCACCTCCCATTCCAAATAAGGCTGCAAATGCAGATACGATCATTAATACAGGAAAAGTGATGCCTAGTCCTGCTAATGCATCTTCACCAATAATAGGAATATTACCAATATAAATTCGATCAACAATATTATACATTACATTAATAAGTTGACTGATGACAAGTGGAATTGCTAATCGAAAAATAACTGATTTTATTTTTCCTTCTCTAAGTAATTGTTCTTTGTTGTTCATTTTATCAGCCAAAATATTATTATGTCACATTGCTTTATTTTTATGATCAGTTAAAAAAAATGCCAGTAAAAATCTACTGGCATTTTTTGCTCTTATATTAATCCATTACCAAATAGTGTGGCAAATACAAGTGCAACGATAGTCATCAATTTGATTAAAATGTTAATTGATGGACCAGATGTATCTTTAAATGGATCACCTACTGTATCACCAACGACTGCTGCTTTATGTTCTTCAGAGCCTTTTCTACCATCTGCTTCAATAAATTTCTTAGCATTATCCCAGGCTCCACCAGAGTTAGACATAAAGATTGCCATCATTATTCCACTTGCTAGTGCACCAGCAAGAAGTCCCGCTAATGCAGCAGCACCTAGTATAAACCCTGTCAAAATTGGGGCTACAACAGCTAGTAAACCAGGGAGGATCATTTCTCTAATAGCTGCACCAGTTGAAATATCAACACAACGAGCGTAGTCTGGTTTTGTTGTTCCTTCCATAATACCAGGTATTTCTTTAAATTGACGACGAACTTCTTCAATCATATCAAATGCAGCTTTACCAACACTAGACATCGTTAAGGCTGAAAATAGAAATGGTAACATTGCTCCGATTAATAAACCAACGACTACTTTAACATCTAATAGGTTAATTAGTAATTCTTCACCTTTAGATAACTCATCACCAAAAGCAATATAAGCATATGATACAAAAAGTGATAGTGCTGTTAGGGCAGCAGAGCCAATTGCGAAACCTTTACCAATTGCTGCTGTTGTATTACCAACAGAGTCTAATTTGTCAGTGATCTCCCGAACTTCTTCTGGTAAATCTGCCATTTCTGCGATACCGCCAGCATTATCAGCAATTGGACCATAAGCATCGACAGCAATAGTATTACCAACAATCGATAACATTCCAACAGCTGCTAGTGCAATACCATATACATTACCCGTTACAATAAAGGCAACAATTGTACCTGCACCGATAACTAGGATCGGAATCGCGGTTGATGACATTCCAACTGATAGACCAGAAATGATTGTCGTTGCAGGTCCTGTTTTAGCTTGCTCAGCGATTTTTTTCACATAACGGTGATCTGCTGATGTATAAATTTCTGTTATGGCACCAATTATTAACCCTACGAATAATCCTGCTAAAATAGCATAGAAATAACTGAAATCATTACCAAAGAATAAATAGTTTAAGCCAGCAGTTCCTAAAATAGTTAGTATTGCTGAGGCATATGTCCCCATATTTAATGATTTATGTGGGTTTGCACCTTCTTTAGTTCGAACAAAGAACGAACCGATAATAGAAGCAAGGATTCCCACGGCAGCAATTAGAACTGGGAAAATAGCAGCTGCTACTTTATCATTAATATTAATCAATAAATCTAGTTTTAATTTATCATAATCTATTAGCGTAACACCTAAGGTAATTGCGGCAATGATTGAACCAACATAAGATTCAAATAGATCTGCACCCATTCCCGCAACATCACCAACATTATCGCCAACGTTATCAGCAATAACTGCAGGATTTCGTGGATCATCTTCTGGAATACCAGCTTCGATTTTACCTACTAGGTCAGCACCAACGTCTGCAGCTTTAGTATATATACCACCACCAACACGAGCAAAAAGAGCAATTGAGGATGCACCTAAACCAAATCCATTAATTACATCTTGGATACTAACAGCGGCATTGTTTTCTAAAATTAAACTTTCAATAACATAAATGATACTAATACCGAATATACCTAATCCAACTACGCATAGTCCCATTACTGAACCACCACTAAAAGCTATTGATAAGGCTTTATTAATTCCACCTTCCTTAGCTGCTGCAGTAGTACGGGCATTAGCATTCGTAGCTGCTTGCATTCCTATATATCCAGCTAAACCAGATAATGCAGCACCGAACAAGAAGTTAAATGCTGTTAACCATGAATTTGTAAAATTACCTTTCTCACCAATTCCAAGAAAGATTCCGATAACAAGAAACAAAAGTATAGCAAAAATAATAAGTACTTTATATTGGCGTCTTAGAAAAGCCATGGATCCCTCTTTAATATATGACTGAATTTCAATCATCCGCTCTGTGCCTTTTGGCGCTCTGTTGATTCGTCTATATAAGACAAATGCATACAGTAAGCCAATCACACCTACAGCAATAGCTGCATAAATCAAATTTTCCATTTATCGTTTCCTCCTAAAGTTTATCTTTAACAAATGAATTATAGCAAAATTTAAATGATTAGGCAATTATTTATCTTATTTTTATCCAGTTTTGTTTTTATTATGTTTGGGAAATTTTTAATTAATACAAAATTTTTACAAAACTATTATAAATTGTACTGAAATGTGCTATAATTCTAAATGATATATTTTTTAAGGGTGATTCATTTGGACAGTAAAAATAATAATATCAAAATGCCACACATGTTTCAAAGGACATATCATGATAAATCATTTGTTAATCATGATATGGATTTTTTTGAAGACCATCAAAATAATTTAGCGAAAATATTAAAAAGTTATCGTAATCATAATTCAACTAATTATAGTTCTGTCGTAAATAGTGTTTCGAGTTTAATGGTTAATAACTCTGAAAAAGAATTTCAAGCTTTAGACAAAGATTTACTGGCTTTGAAACAAGAGTATATGCATACAGTAGATTATCCAGAAGAAGTAAAGATTAATGAGGATAAATATGGAGAAAATAAAGCTAAGGAGACTCTTAATATTGAAAATATAATCAAAACTTCTGAAACGGAAATTAATAAAACTAAAGATCAGAAAAATTTACTTAAAAGTTTAATCGATGATATTAATATCAACTCAGGTAACAAAGCAAATTATGATGATGCCCAATTTGAGCGGAATATGGCTGATATCATAAATGATACATTAAGTAATGAAAAAGAAAACCAGGATGAGTTTAAACAAAAAAAAGCTAAAACATCCTTTATTTTTATTTTCTTTATTATTTTTAGTTTAAGCATCACGGGATATCTATTAAAAGATCAGATTAAAGATTTATACAATAATTTATTGATTTATTTTTAGGAGGAAATATGGATTATATTAGTGTAGCAATCGACGGACCAGCTGGTGCAGGAAAGAGTACGATTGCGAAAACAGTAGCACAAAAATTAAATTATGTCTATGTTGATACTGGGGCTATGTATCGTGCTGTTACTTATAAAGCTTTACAGTTAGGTATTGATTTAAGTGATGAAACTAAATATGACTTTCTTGATAAAATTCAGATACAATTAACTCCTAATAATAAAGTTTTACTTGACGGTAATGATATTACTAAAGAAATCCGTACAAGAGAGGTTTCGAATGCTGTATCGTTAGTTGCTTCAAAGAAAATCGTCCGGACAAATATTATTCCACTCCAGAGGAAAATCGCAAGTTTTGCCAATGTTATTATGGATGGAAGAGACATTGGAACTAATGTCTTAAAGGATGCGACACTCAAGTTTTTTTTAACAGCTTCTGTTGAAGAACGTTCTAAAAGAAGGTATTTAGAATTAAAAGCCAAAAATACGGAGATTAGTTTAAAAGAAGTAACCACGGATATTTTGCAGCGTGACCATATTGATTCTAACCGTGAGATTGATCCATTAGTAAAAGCTGAAGATGCATTAGAGATTGACACATCAAATTTAACGATTGATGAAGTAGTCGCTAAATTGATCGATGTAATTTTAGGGAAGGTGAAAAAGATGAACGATATTTATGACATTAAAAAATTTAGGGTTGGTCAAATAGTCGAGGGTGAGGTTATCAGTGTTACTGATAATGAGGTTTTAGTTGATTTTCAATATGCTACGGAAGGTAGAATTTATTTAGATAAATTGACCTTAAGCGATGTTAACAGTGCTAAAGATATGTATAAAGTCGGTGATAAAATTAAAGCAAAAATTAATAAACTAACCGATGAAGTAGCTTTATTATCAAGAATTGATCTCGAGATAAAACAAAATTATCATAAAATCGAAAAAAAGTATGAAACTAAAAGTATTGTATCTGGAAAAGTTACCAAATCACAAAAAAATGTTTTTATTGTTAATATTTATGGTATCGATTGTATTATGCCTAAGAATGAAGTTGATGTAGATGCTAATTTTGATGGGGAAACTTTATTGAATAAAACAATAAAAGTTAAAATAATCGATATTAAAAAGGAACGAAGAGGAACTAAAATTGTTGTATCCCGAAGAGCAATTATTGCTCAAGAAATTTTTAAAGCGAAATTAAAACAATACCAAGAAATTGAAAAAGATGCTATATATGAAGGCGAAGTAGTAAGAGTAGAACGCTATGGACTATTAGTTGTAGCTCATAATTATCAAGGTTTAGTTCCATTAAGAGAAATCTCACATTTACCATTTCAAGATGTATCTGAGGTGGCGAAAATTGGCGATAAAGTAAATGTCAAAGTTATTGATAAAAATGATAGTAAATTACAAGTCCTTTACTCAATTAAAGCCTTATTACCAAAGCCATGGGAATTAGTTGGCGAGAATATTAAAGAAAATGATATTATTGAAGGAACAATCGTCCGGATTACTGATTTTGGCGCATTTATAAATGTATATCCTTCAGTAGATGGTTTATTACATAAGAGTGAATTTTCCTATGATCCAAATATTAATATGTTTGAACATATTAATGAAGGTGACAAAATAGAAGTTAAAGTTATTAGAATTGATGTTAATAAAGAGAAATTATCATTATCAGTTAAAGCCCTGAAAGAAAATCCATGGCTGACATGTGGTTTAAAGCAATATGATATTGTTGAAGTCAAAGTTATTGGGTTTATTGAAAATGATGCAATTATCTCATATGTTGAAGATGTTTGTGGATTATTACCAAGAAATCAAGTCACTTCTGAAAAAAGAATTACTAAAGCTGAAGATGAATTAAATATTGGTCAAGTAGTTAAGGCTAAAGTAATGGAATTTAACCCTGAAAGCCAAAAACTAATCGTAAGTATTCGCAGGATAAAAGAAGATGCAGAAAGAAGTGAATATATTAAATACATGAAAGCTCAAAATGATGTTAAAAATAATACGATTGGTGATATATTTGGAGACAAACTTAAGGATTTATTAAAAGACAAAAGTTAAAATGGCAGGTGAATAGTATGTTGCCAACAGTAGCGATAGTGGGACGTCCTAATTGTGGGAAGTCCACTATTTTTAATCGAATCATTGGACAAAGGTTATCGATTGTTGAAGATGTTCCTGGGGTTACAAGAGATAGAATATATGCTCAAGCAGAATGGCTAGGACATAAATTTAATTTAATTGATACTGGTGGTATTGAAATTGATAATACTCCCTTTCTAACTGAAATTACAGAACAAGTTGAAATCGCAATTAGAGAAGCTGATGTAATCCTTCTTGTCTGTGATGTGAGGGATGGTAAAACACCAAGTGATCAGTATGTCGCTGAGCTTTTATATAAAAGTCAGAAACCAGTTATTTGTGTCGTTAATAAAGTCGATGATATTAGTTTTAAGGAAGCTGCCTATGAGTTTTATGCATTGGGATTTGAAGATGTTATTAGTGTTTCTTCGACACATGGGATTGGTTTTGGCGATTTATTAGATAAATTAATTGAAAAATTACCCCATAAAGTGTTTAAAAAGTATGCTGAAGATACGATAAAATTATGTTTAATCGGTCGACCTAATGTCGGTAAATCATCACTGACAAATGTTTTATTAGGTGAAAATCGAGTTATCGTGAGTGATACTCCCGGAACGACTAGGGATGCTATTGATACGGAATTTACTAAAGATGGTAAAGCTTATGTTGTTATTGATACTGCTGGAATGCGTAAAAAAGGAAAAGTCTATGAAACAACAGAAAAATATAGTGTTCTTAGAGCGATGTCAGCTATTGAACGTAGTGAAATTTGTATTGTATTATTAAATGCCGAAGAAGGAATTATCGAATATGATAAACGGATTGCTGGTTTTGCACATAATAATAATAAAGCAGTAATCCTTTGTGTTAATAAATGGGATAAAATTAAAAAAGATGATAAGACAATGAATGAGTGGATTACTAAAATTCGTCAGGAATTTATATTTTTAGCTTATGCCCCAATTGTCTTTATTAGTGCTAAAGAAAATAAACGCATTCATACCTTATTTGCTGCTATTAATCAAGCTTTTGAAAATTATTCGCGTCGGATTGTAACTTATGTTCTAAATGATACGATTTTAGATGCGGTAAGTTTAAATCCAGCACCAACACATAATGGTGGCAAACTAAAAGTTTATTATATAACTCAGGTCGGTATAAAACCACCTACCTTTGTAATTTTTGTGAATAATCCTAATTATTTACACTTTTCATATGAACGTTTTATTGATAATAAACTACGAGAAAATTTTGAATTTACTGGAACACCTATAAAAATAATCGCGCGTATAAGAGACTAAGGAGGGATAATATGAGCGTAATTACAGTTATTGGTGCAGGTAGTTGGGGAAGTGGGTTATCATTATTACTTTCTGATAACAATCATGAGGTTAAGGTTTATGATTTAGATCAAGGTTTGATTACAGAAATAAACACTAAACATACAAATGAGCGTTATCTACCGGGAGCTAAACTTCCAAGTAATATTGTTGGTTATATTGATTTAGAAGAAGCATTAAAGGATAGTGAAGTTGTCTTAACGGTTGTTCCAACAAAAGTGATGCGTCAAGCATTAAAGAATATCAATCAAGCTCTTGACCATCAAGTTATATTTGTTAATGCTAGTAAAGGAATTGAACCAACAACTTTTAAACGTGTTTCTGAGATTGTTTTTGAAGAAATAGACGCTACGAAAATCAAAGGATTTGTTGCTTTAACAGGTCCTAGTCACGCTGAGGAAGTTATTAAACGACAATTAACGGTTGTTTCAGCTTCTAGCGACAACTTAGAACTTGCTAAAAAGGTTCAATTAATATTTAATAATGATGAATATTTCCGAGTATACACCTTAAATGATTTAATTGGTGCCGAACTTGGAAGTTCTTTAAAGAATATAATTGCGCTGGCATCTGGTATTCTTGCAGGTTTAGGATATGGAGATAATGCTAAAGCAGCTTTAATTACTAGGGGATTAGCAGAAATGCGTAGACTCGCAATCAAAGTTGGTGCTAAAGAAGCAACGCTTTATGGCTTAACCGGAATTGGCGATTTAATCGTTACCGCTACTAGTTTACACAGTCGAAATTATCAGGCTGGATTAAAAATCGGTAGTGGTAAAAACTTAAAAGAAACACTGGCATCGATGACGATGGTAGTAGAAGGTGTTAGAAGTTGTGAAGCAGCGTATCAACTGGCAACATCATTAAATATTGAGATGCCAATAACATTCGCTGTTTATGATGTGATCTTTAATGAACGTGAACCTAAGGAAGTAATTAAAGAATTAATGCAACGAACATTAAAACATGAATAAACTTATTGGATTCACAATAACTTCTATTTTGACATATACTTAATATGATAAAATAGAGGGGGTTTTATATTATGTTTAAAAATGTTTTTGATGAGATTAATAAAAAATCAAATATTGATAAAAATACAATCTTTGATATTGCTGATAGTATAAAAAATGCTAATTTAAGTGATGAAAAAGTATTACGTAAGTTAATTCGCGATATTTCAAAAATTGCGAATAAACCAGTTTCAAAAGATTTTGAAGACAGTATTATCAATAAAATAAAAAAAGATGGTGTACCATCGAACTTAAATGATTTATTTTAGGAACAAAGGATTGGATGTCTAGTTAGACTTCCAATTTTTTGCTTTTCAGGCTAATTTAAGGGTAAAATGAGTAAAAAATAAAAAAATAGAATTTATATCATAGTTTTTTACGTATTTTTGAATATATACCGAAATCTAAAAATATAATATTGTGAGAAGATTTAAGAAAGTGAGGAGTAATATGAGCGAAGAATACATTCGTGATATAGTTGAGCGTACTTCTAATGAGCTTTACTTAGGTGTCGTTGGTCCAGTACGTTCAGGAAAGTCTACTTTTATTCGTAAATTTATTGAATCATTGATCCTTCCTAATATCACTGACGAAAATTTATACACTAAAGTTGTTGATGAATTACCTCAAGCAGGTGATGGTCGAATTATTATGACAACTGAGCCTAAGTTTATCCCCAATCAAATTATTAATATTCAACTTGATGACCTTGATGTAAAAGTGAGATTGGTGGATTGCGTAGGATTTGTAATTCCAAACTCAAAAGGGTATTTAGATGACGAAGGACCGCGAATGGTTCGAACACCTTGGTTTGAAGAGCCGATACCTTTTAAAGAAGCTGCAGAAATTGGAACAAAAAAAGTAATTGAAGATCATTCGACAATTGGTATTGTTATGACAACTGATGGCTCTATTGGCGAATTTTCACGTGAAGATTATATTGAAGCAGAGGAAAAAACGATTAATCAATTAAAAGCAATCGATAAGCCATTTATTATGATTTTAAATAGTCGCCATCCACAAAAACAAGAAACACAAAACTTAAGAGATGAATTAGTAGAAAAATATGATGTTCCTGTAATTCCAGTATCAGTAGAAAATATTTCTTTACGCGATGTTAACAAGGTCTTAAAAGAAGCACTGTATGAGTTCAAAATTAAAGAATTAAACATTAGAGTACCAAGTTGGATTAGTGTGTTAAATGAAGAACATAGTGTTAAAAAACAGTTTGATGAAGTAATCGAAAATGTTAGTAATGAATATCAAAAGCTTCGGGAAGTAAATCATATTGTCGATACATTAAAAGCTAATGAATTTATTAGTGATGTCCAATTAACTGCAGTAGATCCTGCCTTAGGTTCAGCTGAAATTACAGTATTATGTAAGGATGAATTGTATAATGAAATTATTGAATCAATTATTGGACATAAACTTGAAGACCGGGGGGAATTTATCGGTTTACTTCAAGACTATAGTCGTGCAAAAAGAGAATATGATAATGTTTCTCAAGCATTACAAATGGTCAGACAAGTGGGATATGGAATTGCAACACCACGAATTGAGGATATGAAGTTAGAAAAACCTGAAGTAATAAAACAAGGAAATCGCTATGGTGTTAAATTACGAGCAATTGCGCCATCGATACATATGATAAAGGTCGAAGTTGATTCAACTTTTGAGCCAATAATTGGTACTGAACAACAAAGTCAAGATTTAATTGACTATATTATGCGTGATTTTGACAAAAATCCATTATCTGTATGGGGACAAGAAATTTTTGGTAGAACGTTAGATTCTTTGGTTATTGATGGTATTAATGCCAAATTATTTGTTTTACCTGATAAAGCACGACAAAAATTCCGTGATACACTTGAAAAAGTCATAAATAAAGGTTCTGGAGGACTAATTGCGATAATATTATAGTTGATTTCAAAAAAATTCAAGTATAATATAAAAAAAAAGATAAAAAATATAAACATAGATATTGTATATTGTCAAAAATTATGTTATATTATTTGAGTCACATATAAAGGAGGCGTAGTTATGAACAAATCACAATTAATTAGTGTTGTTGCGGAAAAGACAGAGAAAAAAAAGAAGGATGTTGAATTGATAGTCGACACAATGATTAATATTATTTATGACACTTTAAAGGAACGTGACAAAGTGACGATCTCAGGCTTCGGAACATTTGAAACGAAACATCGACGTGAACGCAACGGAGTTAACCCTAAAACAGGTGAAAAGATCATTGTTACAGAGGCAATTCTACCTATCTTTAAAGCTGGTAAAACGTTCAAAGAAGAGGTTAAATAATACGAATAAGGGTAATAATAAAGAGTTGTCAAAATTTGACAACTCTTTTTCTCTGTTATAATGCAATATTTATTTAAATGTGGTAAAATATATTCGTCACAGATAAAGGAGGAGGCATAATATGAACAAATCACAATTAATTAGTATTGTCGCAGAAAAGACAGAAAAGAAAAAGAAAGATATCGAATTAATTATTAACACGATGATTAATGAAATCTATGATACTTTAAAAAAGCGTGATAAAGTGACAATTTCAGGTTTTGGAACATTTGAAACAAAACATCGTCGTGAACGCAATGGCGTTAATCCAAAAACAGGTGAAAAAATTATTGTGACAGAAGCAATTCTACCGCTCTTTAAGGCCAGTAAAACCTTTAAAGAAGAGGTAAAATAATCGAAAAGGGTAAAAACAAAGAGTTGTCTGATTTGATAACTCTTTTTGCTTGTCATAATGCATTATTTTCATTGATGTGATAAAATATAATAAGACTATAATATGGAAGTGATACGATGCGTTATGTAAGTAGTGGTCATTCACATGGTGAACAAATTACAATAATTCTTGAGGGTTTACCTAGTAATCTTGAAGTAAGTCTAGAAGCAATCAATAAGGCACTTAAAGAAAGACAACTTGGTTATGGTAGAGGTTCAAGAATGAAAATAGAAGCTGATGAGGCAGAAATTAGCTCTGGAGTCCTATTTGGGAAGACGACTGGTGCTCCGCTTACGATTGTTGTGAAAAATAAAGATTACCTTAATCATAAATCATATATGGACCCTTTTAATTTTACGAAAGACTTTGTTCAAAAAATAACTATCCCCCGACCTGGTCATGCTGATTTAGTTGGGGCAATAAAATATAATCAAGATGATATGCGCGTTATTTTTGAGCGTGCCTCTGCTCGTGAAACTGTTTCACGAGTTGCTGTAGGTGCTATATGTTCTCAAATTCTAAATCAATTAGCTATCAAAGCCCGATCTTTTGTGAAAAATATCGGTAAGGTCGAAATCGAAGCTGATTATGATCCTAACTATATTGAATTATCAGCACTTAGGATGCCTAGTAAATTAGCTACTGAGAAAGCAATTTCCCTTATTGATGAAGCCCAAAAAAATCAAGACACTTTAGGAGGCACATGTCAGGTCGAAGTTGATAATGTTCCAGTTGGTTTAGGGAGTTATGTTTCCTATGATAAAAAGCTCGATGCAAGGATAGCGCAAGCTTTATTAAGTATTCAAGCTTGTAAAGGTGTTGAATTTGGTGATGGTTTTGCGTTAACGGAAAAATTCGGTAGTGAGGTTCACGATGAAATCATTTACCAAGAAGGCTTTAGGCGTAGTAGTAATCATTATGGTGGTTTTGAAGGTGGAATGACAAATGGGATGCCACTTATCTTGAGGGCAGCTTTTAAACCGATACCAACATTAATGAAACCATTAAAATCAGTTGATATTAAAACCAAACAAACAACGTTATCACATATTGAAAGAAGTGATATTTGTGTTTTACCTGCAGCAAGTATTATTTGTATGTATACCGTAATTTATGAAATCACTAAAGCATTATGTGAGATGTTTACAGCTAATACAATGGAGTCTTTAATTCAAGCAGTAGAGAGTTACCGTGAATATGTCAAGAGGTTTTAAGATGAAAAAAATAACGATTAATTTGACTGATGATAATTATGATATTTATATTGGGGATTGTTTATCGAATCTTAATAAGTTTATTAAATTAAGCGATAACTTGCTTATCATAACTGATGAAAATGTTAAGCGTTTATATTTAGATAAATTAGTAAAAAAAATTAATAATTACCAAGTGTTTATTATGGGTAATAAACCAGAAAATAATAAAAATCTTTTAACCTATGAAGCTTGTGTTAAATTTGCCTTAGATAATTACTTTGACCGTCATTTAACAGTTTTAGCTTTTGGAGGGGGAGCAGTAACTGATTTTGCTGGTTTTTTTGCTTCGACGTATAAAAGGGGTGTAAAACTGATAAATATCCCTACTACTTTACTTGCTCATGATAGTGCTGTGGGCGGAAAAACAGCGTTAAATGTTGGAACTTTGAAAAATGTCATCGGAACATTTTATCAACCGCAAGCTGTTCTGTACCATTTACCTTTATTAAGAACTTTACCCTATAATGAAGTGTTAAGTGGTTTTGGTGAAATAATTAAACATGATTTACTTGCAGATGGTTATCTACTAAATGAAGTATTTAGCGCTTATAATAGCCTTGATAAATTACTTTTTGATGATGAAGTATTAGAGGAAATTATTTACCGTGCTATTTTAGTTAAAAAACTTTATGTGGAAATGGATGTTTATGATGAGTTGGGTAGGCGTCAATATTTAAATTTAGGTCATACATTAGGTCATGCATTAGAAATTACAACAGGCTTAACTCATGGAGAAGCAATTAGCTTTGGGATTTGTTTTGCTTTATTTTTATCCGATAATCATTATTATAAAACCTTATCCCAAACATTAATTAAGTGGGGTTATTTTAGAAATATCGTCTTAAATAATGGGGAAATTCTCGCTCGGATTAAAAATGATAAGAAAAATCATACTGATAAACTGGTATTTATCGGGTTAAAAAGTTTTGGTAATCCTGAGGTTATCTATTTATCAGTTACTGAATTTAAAGAACGATTAAAAGCTTTTCAGGAGTATTTTTATGAAATTACACGGTGAGATAAAATTACCTGGTGATAAATCTATTACACATCGAGCTTTAATGATTGGAGCAATGTGTGAGGGAGATGTGATCGTCAATAATCCCCTTATTAGTGAAGACATTATGGCTTCAATAAATATTTTAATTGCGTTAGGAATTGAAGTAAAACAATATCATGACCATTTGATTATTTGTGGTAAGGGAATAATGGGCTTTACGAAACCCAAGATTAGGCTTAATTGTTTCAATTCTGGGACGACAGCGCGACTTTTATTAGGACTTTTAACAGGTTATGATTTTGATGCGGTATTGATAGGTGATAAATCACTTTCTAAACGACCTATGAGACGCGTAGTTAAACATTTACAGGCTTTAAATAGTAAAATATTGCTCAAGGAGGAAAACTACCTACCAGCCCATATTTTACCGACAAATATCTGTGCAAATCAAATTAAGCTTGATGTAAGTAGTGCCCAAGTAAAAACAGCAGTAATGTTAGCTGCATTAAAAAGTAAAAAGACAACTACGATATATGAATTAACAAAGTCTCGTGACCATACAGAAAGGTTATTAGCTTATTTAGGATGTGATATTAGTGTAAAGGGGTTAGAAATTAAGCTATCTGGGAAAAATGAACTTAAACCTTTAGCAATTTCCGTTCCTGGTGACTTTTCAGCTGCAGCTTTTTTTATCGTCGCAACTCTAATCACACCTGGCAGTGAAATTTTAATAAAAGCTTGCGGGTTAAATTCAACGCGTTCAGGTATTTTTACTGTCCTAAAGCAAATTGGTGCTAATATTAAAATCTTTAATCAAAAAACAGTGAATAATGAAATTAGCGGAGATATCTTGATTAAATATCAAGATAAGCTTAAGCCCTTTTTAATTGATGGTGCTTTAGTTCCATTATTAATTGATGAAATACCAATCCTTGCCTTGTTAGCTACCCAAATCGATGGAATATCGATAATTAAATCAGCTTCTGAATTAAGGGTTAAAGAAAGCGACCGCATTAAAGTAACTACTGAAGTCCTATCTTTGTTAAATGCTGATGTACGTGAATTAAAGGATGGTTTAATTATTAGTGGTAAAACACGATTAAAACCACAGGTTGTTAATACATATAATGATCACCGGATAAGTATGATGCTTAAAGTAGCTAGGCTAATCTGTGAGGATTTAATAATAATCAATTCTGATTGTGATAAAATATCTTATCCAGAATTTGAAAATGATTTAAGGATTCTAATGAAATAAGTTATCAAAGCACTATTCCCTACATAAATTGAGTTAGGGAGGTATTATCATGGGAGGACCATTAGTTGTTATTTTATTTTTATTTATACCCGTTGTTTTGGTTACTAGCTATATTTATGTAAGCAAGCGCCATTATGAAAGAACACATCTACGAAAAAAGGCAGTAAAACGGAAACGCTTATGAAAATCGTTATTAATGGGATTTCGGGAAAGATGGGTGCTTTCTTATTTAATTATTTAAAAGATAAAAATGAGTATGAAGTTATTGGAGGAATTTCACGAAATGAATTAGCACTGGGGATTCCAATATATCACGACCTAAAAACTTGTTTAGAAAATGAAACATTTGATACGTTAATTGATTTTTCAATCTATCCTTATTGCCTCGAGGTATTAAAACAAGCAATTATTAATAAAATTAATATTGTCAGCGGGACAACAGGTTATAAAAAATATGATGCTGAGCAATTAACCTATTTAGCAAAGAAAAATCAGGTAGGGATTATTATTTCACCAAACTTTTCTTTAATTAATAAAGAAATAAAAGAAGTAATTATCCAGATTAAAAATAATTTACCTAATGTTGAAATTATTGAAGAACATAATACTCATAAAAAAGATAAGCCTAGTGGTACAGCAAAATATTTTGCGAAAATCCTCAATGTGGATAAAGAAAAAGTACATTCACTACGAATTCCAGGTATTATTGCTAATCATCATTTAATCTTTTCTGATATTAATCAAACGATCATTTTTAGTCATAAAATAAATAATCGCCAAGCATTTATTAATGGTATTGAACATTCAATAATCGAGGTTACAAATTATAAAACAATTGATATTTTAGTATAGAAGGTGATAATATGAGTAAGTTATTAAAAGCAAAAAAGCTTATCGAATGTATTAATGAGGCAGGTTATGAAGCATATATTATTGGCGGTTATGTGAGGGATTTACTTTTAGGATTTGATAATCAAGATATTGATATTGCTACTAGTGCTCATCCAACGGTGGTAAAGCAACTTTTTTCAAAAACAATTTTAACGGGTATAGATCACGGTACCGTAACGGTGATCTTTGAAGGTGTAAAATTTGAAGTCACAACTTATAGAACTGATGGAAAATATCTCAATAATCGAAGGCCAAAGGATGTTCATTTTGTCTCTAGTTTACAAACAGATATTAAAAGAAGAGATTTTACGATCAATGCTTTAGCTCTTGATAATTACGGTAATTTAATTGATTATGTAGATGGGAAAAAAGATATAGAAGCCAAGTTAATTAGAACTGTCGGTGCTCCTGAAGCACGATTTAATGAAGATGCATTAAGGATGCTAAGAGCGTTTCGTTTTGTGGCCAAATTAGGTTTTAACATTGAACAAGAAACTTTAAGTGCAATCAAAAAAGTGGGATCTTTAATTCAAAATATCTCAGCAGAGCGAATTCTGATGGAACTTGAAAAAATGATTTATGGGAACTATTTTTTTGTGGCTATTGAGGTGATGATTAACACAAAATTTCACCATTTTTTACCCCACTTAAAATCGGGGATTGAAAAAATTGCGGTGACTAAATTTCTTCCTACTGATTTAAGTGAATTTTTGACGATCTGTGCAGTATGCGGAGCTTATCATGAGATTGTTGAATTACCGCTTTCAAAACAAATGATCCGCAAAATCACTTTAGTGTATGAAATGTACAGCTTAGAAATTTCGGAGTTTTCGAATCTAATCCTTTATCGTAATGGCCTTGAAAGCTGTTTACTGACTAATAAGTTAAATGTTTTTTTAAGAAATAAGGACGATTTAAAAGAAAAAATTATTGCTAAATATAATTCATTACCAATTTATAAAATTTGTGATTTAAAATTTAAGGGTGATGATATTATAAACCTCTATTCCAAAAAACCTGGTAGTTGGATTGGAATGGTACTTGATGATTTATCTTTAAAAGTATTAAATGGTGAGTTAAAAAACGAGTATAATGAATTGAAAAATTATCTAATAAATAAACATGGAATCGAATAGATTCCCTTTCTTTTTTAATATAAAATTTTTGACAATATTTGTTACTAAAGTATATAGGATATGTTATAATGTTCATACTGAGTATATTAGGAGATGGAAAAAAATGTCGGTTCCTTTTATAACAAAATTATTTAATAATCGTTTAATAAATGTCAAAGACTATATTATCAACAATTATAAAAAATTAAATTTAAATGAAATTGAAGCGATGCTTTTAATACATATTTTTGATCTAAGTGAATCAGGAGAACATTTTCTTTCCATAAATCAATTAAAGGAGAAAGTGACTTTAACTTTTGTCGAATGTTCTAATTGTGTTTTTAAGCTTGTTCAAAAAAATTTAATCGCATTTAATATGATTATTGACGACAACGGTAAAAGAAAAGAAATGTTTACCTTAGAACCCTTATTTGAAAAAATTGTGCAAGATTTGTTTTATGAAAAAGATATTAGTGTTCAGACTAATATCGAAAATGAAATTAGTAATTTAGTTCAATTTATTGAAAATGAATTAGGTAGAAGTTTATCATCATTTGAAATTGAAATGATATCATCCTGGATTGCAGAAGAAAAATATGATTACAATTTAATAAAACTGGCATTAAAAGAGGCAATCTTAGCAAATGCCTATAATTTGAAATATGTCGACCGGATTTTACTTAATTGGCAACAAAGAAATATTAACAGTGTTGAACAGGCAAGAGATTATACTAAAACATTTAAACGTTATGAAGCACCAAAAAACAATGTTACTAATAATGAAGAAGAAGTATATGTCTCATGGATGAAGTAGCACAGTTAATTAGAAAAACATTTGCGGAAATGTTTCCCGATGCTCATTGTGAACTTAATCATCAAAACCCCTTCGAATTACTAGTGGCGGTTATGCTTTCAGCCCAAACAACTGATAAAAGTGTCAATAAGGTAACCCCTAAATTATTCACAAAATTTAAAACACCAAAGGATTTAGCCAGTGCAGAAGTTATTGAAATTCAGGAACTGATAAAATCTTTAGGATTATATAAAACTAAGGCCCAAAATCTAAAGAAAATGGCAACAATACTAGTAGAAGAGTTTAATCACCAAGTTCCTAGTGAGATGAATTCTTTGTTAAAGTTACCTGGTGTCGGGAGAAAGACAGCAAATGTGATACTATCGGTTGTATTTAATATCCCAGCATTTGCGGTTGATACTCACGTAGAACGGGTAAGTAAAAGACTAAAAATTGCTTTAGAGACTGACAATGTCTTAAATGTTGAAAAAAAATTACAGCGATTTTTTCCCAAGGAAGCTTGGAATAAACTTCATCACCAAATGATATTTTTTGGGAGATACCACTGTTTAGCAAGAAATCCACGATGTGAAACTTGTAAATTAAAGGAAGTATGTAAATATTATCAAGAGTTAAAAAATCTATAATGTCATCAATAAATGCAGATGGCATTTTTTTGAGGAGTGAATAAAGTGTTTAAAACAAAAGCTGATCTTTTAGAGTGGTTAGGTTCCCAAAATAAGTTTTCAATAAAATTACATTTATCAAGGATCCAAAGAGCGTGTGAATTATTAGCTAACCCTCAAGAATATTATCAAAAGGTTCATATTGCAGGAACAAATGGTAAAGGGTCAACGGTTAACTATTTACAACAAATGTTAATTTCTACAAATTTTAAAGTTGGAAGCTTTATTTCACCATACATAATCACCTTTAATGAACGGATTCAGATTAATGGCACATATATTAGTGATGCTGATTTAATTAAATATGCTAACTTGATCTATCCGGTAGTTAAACAAGTAGAAGCTGAGTTAAATGACGAAATGACAGAATTTGAAGTCATTACCCTTTTAGCATTCGTTTATTTTAAAGCAGAAAAGGTTGATTATGCGATATTTGAAGTAGGACTTGGTGGCAGATTTGATGCAACTAATGTTATTAATCCACTTGTTTGTGGAATTACCAATATTTCTTATGATCATATCGGTGTCTTAGGTGATACTTTAGAAGCAATTGCTTATGAAAAAATTGGGATTGCCAAGGAAAATGTACCTGTGTTTACAACTGAAGCAAGGAAAAATGTCTTAGAAGTATTTTTAGATTATTGTGACAAAGTCAAAACAAAACTATATAAATGTGATGATAATGAAATAAGTGACGCACATTTTACTGATCATGGAATGACTTTTACTTATAAAGATAAAGCATTTTATTTACCGATGTTAGGTTATCATCAAGTGAAAAATGCCCATCTGGCAATTAAGATTTATGAATATTTACTCAAATTACGAAAAATGACGCCTGATGTTGAATATATATATAATGGGCTTAAAGGGGCAAAATGGAGTGGCAGGTTAGAAATTATTAACAAAAATCCGTTAGTTATCGTTGATGGAACTCATAATATCGATGGTGCAATTACTTTAGTAGAGGCGATGAAGTATTATATCAATAAAGGTTATACAATTCATACAGTTTTTGCAGCTTTAAAAGATAAAGATACATTTAATATATTAAAACAACTTCAAAAAATAAGTAAAACTTTAACTTTGACGAGTTTTCCTTTTTATCGGGCTAATAGTGCAAAAAACCTATATGAACAGACAAATAAAATTATGGTCACTTATGATGAGGATTATATTAATGTACTAAATACGAGAATTAAGCAGATTAATGATAAAGAATTGTTGTTGGTGACAGGTTCTTTATACTTTATTTCAAAGGTAATAACTTATTTTAATCAACTTGACAAAGATTGCTAATATCCTAATCAATATTATGTTAAATATTACTTGTGAGGTGATAGAATGAAGCGGTGGTTTAACTCTGATACAAGGATAATATTTAACGTTGTAATCGCTTTGATTGTCGGGATTATATTTGGAAATTTTCTTGGCAGTAGTATGTTAAAAAATGAATCGATATATGCCAATGCGGTAAATTATGCAGATGATGTTTATGTTCTACAATCAGGTCATTATTATGATGAATATAATGCGAATGTTGCACTAGAAGAATTAAAAAAATTGGGTATTAATGGAATCGTGGTAAGGGAGTATAGTAATTATTATGTCTATCATGGAATAGCAGTAAACACTAATACTTTTACGAATATCACAAATACTTTTGAACAAAACAGTATTACTTATTTAATAAAATCAAAAAAACTATTTTATTTATTAACTGATTTGGATCCGAAATCAGAAAGCTATGAATTTTACTACAAAACAATTAATTATTATTTATCATTAATCAACAATAATGAAGTAGTATTAACTGATGATTATATTGACAAATATGATTTGACCAATCTTGACCTATATAATAGTTTAAATATGTTAAATGAAGGACTAGCAACAGAAAATAGAGAAATGTATAAACTATTTGTTTATCGGGATTTAGTTAATCTGTTACTTTAGTTAAAGACTGTCTAGAACAGTCTTTTTTTATGAAAAAGATTAATGAATGACGTATTTAATATCGAGAAAGAAGGTGAAAAAAATGTATCAATATTTAATTAAGGATCTTCCAAAAGATGAAAGACCAAGAGAAAGATTAGAACAAGGAGGAGCTCAAATTCTAAGTAATATTGAATTATTAGCGATTATTCTTCGTACCGGATCAAAGAGTAGGTCTGTGATTAATCTTGCAGAAGAAATAGTCACAAAGTATCCAAGTATGCATAGCTTAAAGAATATTACTTTAGATGAATTAATGACAATTAAAGGTATTGGTAAAGCAAAAGCAATTCAGGTACTTGCAGCACTTGAATTAGGAAAGCGAACAAATCAAGCAATTTTAGAACGCGGTCTACAAATTAGATCCCCGATTGATTGTGCTGAATATATCGCAGAAGAAGTTAAGTCATTAGAACAAGAACATTTTATTGGGATTTATTTAGATACTAAAAATCGAATCCTTGCTAAAAAGACTCTTTTCATCGGTTCATTGAATCGATCGCTCGTACATCCGCGTGAAGTCTTCAAGGAAGCTTTAAAACATGGATGTGCATCAATAATTGTCTGCCATAATCATCGTGCGACATGTTCGTAACTAAAAAATTACGCACGCTTTGGCGTGAACTCTTAATCCGATAGGTAGAATGATAGGACAACGCCTTGAAATACCTACTCTGATACTCCGACATGCTTTATTTGAATGTGAATAAAAAATAAGTGTGGAGCTCGGTGAAGGCGGCTGAATGTTGCCGTAGTGTCTATAGATAACCGCAAGCTAACTATTACGTTAGTGCAACTGATAGGCCGGGAGTCGTAAAAAACTTAATATGGTGAGTTGTGGTGACGAACTAACGAATGAAATGTCTCTTAAGTGGCTTACTTAGAAATGAGTAGATTTGATAAAAATCAAATGCGTTCCGTGGGTGAGTAAGAATGGTGGTTATGAAAGCTCCATGCATTGTTAAAGGCAATGGAGAGGACGCGAGGCAAGAGTTAGCACCTAAGTTAAGTATTGATAGGGTTAAGGGAACGTGGAAAGCTATTATCATTTTAGTGGACACACACGAAAAAATGATCAGTAGTGAGAGTCGAGGCATGAGCAATGAAGTTTCTGTAATGGAAATGGAGCAATAGCCTCAAGTCGTTTTAAAATAAAACGATGGAATGCCGTGTGCGATGAAAGTTGCATGCACGGTATGGAGCAGGGGAAAAGGTAGTGATTACTTCAAAGCCTTACCTATTGCTATCATCAGGAGACCCCAAACCAAGTCCTCAAGATATAAGCATTACTAAACGACTAATAGAAGTTGGCGAACTTATTGGTATTGAAGTGTTAGATCATTTAGTAGTTAGTAGTAATGGTTATATTAGTTTGAAAGCAGAGAAGTATATATAAGAGTCCCCTAAACAGGGACTTCTTTTAAAATACATAATCATGCTTATATTGATTAAAATAAGATTAATGTTTATTGTTTTTTTACTAGTGATTGTGTATAATGGTAATGTTATTTTTAATATTCCGTGGTTCGTAACCATCCCACGTAAAAAAACTAAGGAGTGAGTATTATGAAGATAAAAACAATCGCACTTAATGGAATTGTAGCTGCAGTATATGTTATTGTTACAGCACTAATACAACCAATCGCATTTTCACAAATCCAATTTCGTGTTCCCGAGATCTTTAATCATTTAGTAGTTTTCAATAAGAAGTATTTCTTTGGGATTGTAATTGGCGTTTTTGTCGCTAATTTAATGTTTTCTAATTTATTACCGTTTGATTTAATCTTTGGGGTAATCCATACGGTTTTATCGTTAGCAATTACAATAATTATTAGTAAGTTTGTCCATAATAAAATAACATTAATGTTAATTAATACGGTCATATTTTCGTTTAATATGTTTATCATCGCTTATGAACTGCAACTTGCACTTGAATTTCCGTTTTGGGAAACATGGTTATTTACTGCTAGCGGTGAATTAATTGTAATGGTAATTGGAATACCAGTAATGTATATAATAAATAAAAGAATAAATATTGCAAGTCATTAAAAAATGACTTTTTTTTAACTTTTTTTTATTATAATAAGATAAAATAGTATAACTTATTTAATATATGTGTTATACTATTTATTGTAAAATATGATGAATGGAGCGTAAGGTATGTTAAAAATGAGAAGTATTGTATTTGAGTTTTCTCGGATTACAGAACAAGGAGCACTAGCAGCATATAAATATATTGGCAGACATAATAAAAATCTTGCTGATGCTGCTGCTGTTAAAGCAATGCGCTATATGATGAATGTTTTGGATTTTGAAGGAGAAATCGTAATTGGTGAAGGGGAAATGGATGAAGCACCAATGCTTTATATCGGAGAAATGGTTGGAAAAGGTGGGATGCATTTAGATATTGCCTGTGATCCAATTGATGGAACGAAATTAGTAGCTGAAGGTAAGAATAATGGTGTTTGTGTTCTAGCCGCTGCTGAAAAGGGTTTAATTTTAAAAGCACCTGATATGTATATGGAAAAAATTGTCGTAAATGAAGATGCTAAAGATGCAATTGACCTTGATATGCCTTTAAAAGATAATCTGATTAATATTGCTAGGGCATTAAATAAAGACGTATCAGACTTAACTGTAGCTATTTTGGACCGTAAGCGTCACTATGAGGCAATTGAATTAATGAAATCATTAAATATTAAAGTTTATACCTCAGGTGAAGGAGATATCGTAATGGGTCTATTAACATGTATGCCTTTTAGTGAAGTTGATATTTTATATGGTATTGGGGGGGCACCAGAGGGAGTGCTTACAGCTACCGCTGTTCGTGCACTAGGAGGAAACATGCATGGAAGACTCGTCCCTTATACTCAAGTTTACCCCGAAGATGATAATGCTTTGGAAATGGCAAGAATTGAAGCCAAACGTTGTCAGGAAATTGGCATTGAAATCGGTAAAAAACTTGTACTCGATGATTTAATCCGTGGTGATGATTTTATTTTTTCACTGACAGGAATAACAAATGGGGATATCGTTCAAGGAGTAAGAAGAAATGGAAATTACGCATCAACAGAAACGCTTTTGATGCGTGGAAAGTCACAAACAATCAGAATTATTAAAGCGACGCATCTACTTCATAAAAAAGATGATTATTTACTAGATTTATTATTATAATTATGTTTTTTAATTCATATTATTTAATGACATCCTTTTAGGAGATGATAATATGAATAAAAAATTAAAAGCAGTAATTCGTAAAAATCAATACCGTTCCCAATTTTATCAGCAACATAAACCAAAAAAGGTTGAGAAAAAAAATGATAAGGAAGAATCAAAAAACAGCTTCTTAGTTTTGATGATTAATCGAATTTTAATTAGTGCTTTGCTTTTTTTAGTTTTATTAATAAGTAAAAAGGATCAAAAGTTAAATTTTATTTATGATAAAACACTAAGAAACATGAATTTTATGCAAATAAAAGTATTTATGGATGAAAAGTTTAATGGTTTATTTCCTAAAACTGATGACGATTATAAATATGTTGATTCAATCACGATTAATATCAATAATACCAACAATTATAAAGAAGGTATAATGATTGAAACTAATTATTCTGAACCAGTTTTATCTTGTGTTGATGGAATTGTCATTAGTATCTATCAAGATAATGAACTAGGAGATGTGATTGTCATTCAAGACCGTAACGGTTTAGAATATCATTATGGTAATTTAGCTAATATTGATGTTAAAATCTATCATAGTATTAGTCGCGGACAAATTCTTGGTGTCGGAAGAATAACTGCGGAAATGAATGGAGAGTACTATTTAGCTATTAAAGATGGAAATAAAGTTCTAAATGTGATTGAAGTGGTTAATAGCTAATGAAAATTAAAATTCATTTTATTACGCAAATCTTTTTATTAGTATGTTTAGTTTCAGGATACTTTTATGAAGTGATGACGATGTATTTTTGCTTGTTATTTCATGAAATTGGTCACTACATTATGATTAAAATCCTTAAAAAAGATATTACAATGTTAGAAATATCACCTTTAGGTGGTATTTTACATATTGACAAATGTCAAAATGACTTTAATTATAAAGAATTTTTAATTCATTTTAGCGGACCAGTTGTTAGTTTTATATTATATATTATTTTAAACTGCTTAGATGCTAATGAAATACTGCTTCAAAGCAGTTTATATATCTTAATTTTAAATTTATTACCAATTTATCCTTTAGATGGCGGAAAAATCCTTTTAAGTCTTAGACAATATTTTATGCCATATCGCAAGGCATTAAGATTTACCATTTTTTCCTCGCTTATCGCAATTCTTTTATTAATTGTGTATTTAGTTAACTACTATAATTATGTATTAATCTTACTTTATTTTTTTTACTTAAATCTTAAGTTTTATTATGATATATCATATATCTATTATAGTTTTTTATGGTATAAATATTTGCATCCCAATAAGAGACTTAAGCAAAAGTTAATTTTAAATGATAAAACCATTTATTATGCTTTTTATAAAGGCTTTAACAATCTTTTTTATCAAGACTTACATTTTATTGAAGAGAAACAGATATTAAAACAAACTTTAACACTGCATAAATAGTCTAAAATTGGTAGATTATATTAATGAGTTTTCACTGAAAACTTAAAAAATAATTTTATTGACTAAAATAAGTATTTTTGATATACTTGTTATGTTGTAGGCACCTATTTGCCCCAACCGCTCAAAACAGGTTATAAAACGCTGTTACCTGCTTGGCGAGTCTGAGTTTATATAAAAGGAGGTGCGTTTAATGTACGCTGTAATTAAAACTGGTGGAAAACAATTACGAGTTGAAGAAGGACAAACAATTTGGGTTGAGAAATTAAATGCTGAAGAAGGCGAAGTAGTTGTTTTTGATGAAGTATTGCTAATTGGTGGCGAAAAGACAAAAGTTGGAGCTCCATTAGTAGACGGTGCAACTGTTACCGCAAAGGTTGAAAAACAAGGTAAGAGTAAAAAAATCATCGTTTTCAAATACAAACCTAAAAAGAATTATCGTAAAAAACAAGGTCATCGTCAACCATATACGCGCTTAGTTATTGAGAAAATTAATGCTTAATTAGAGTTGATATTATGACTAATGTTAAAGTAACAAGAAATGATCATTTAATTTCTGATATTGAAATTAAAGGTCATGCATTAAGTGGAAGATACAATAAGGATATCGTTTGTGCAGGGATTTCAAGTGTTGTCTTTGGTATCTGTAATGCGTTAAATGAATTATCATCTTATAATGAGGAATTAATCATATTTAAAGATGAGATGATAAAAATTTCTGATATAAGTAATGATAAAAATGTACAATTGATATGTGAAGTTTTGATCGTTCAATTAGAAACAATAAAACGATCTTATCCTAAATATATTGAAATATCTTTTAAGTAGGAGGTGTAACCTATGAAATTTATTTTAGATATCCAGTATTTTGCTTCTAAAAAGGGAGTTGGTTCTACTAAAAACGGTCGAGATTCAGAATCAAAACGTTTAGGAGCTAAAAAATCTGATGGACAATTTGCCTCTGCTGGTTCAATTATCTATCGTCAACGTGGAACTAAAATTCATCCTGGGACAAATGTAGGTAGAGGTGGAGATGATACTTTATTCGCCCTCGTTGATGGTGTTGTAAAGTACGAAAGAATTAGCAAATCGAGAAAATGTGTATCAGTTTATCCAGCTGAATAATTGGATTAGAAAGCCCTATCGGGCTTTTATTTTTTACAACTTGTATATAATAATTATATATAAGTTCACTTGAGGTGATAATATGTTTATCGATGAAGTAGTATTAAAGGTTAAAGCTGGTGATGGTGGAGATGGCATTGTTGCTTGGCGCAGAGAGTATAAAGTTGATAAAGGTGGACCATTTGGCGGCAATGGTGGGAATGGCGGAAGTATTATCTTTAAGGTCGATAGTGGTTTATCAACACTAATTGATTTTCGCTATCAAAAACATCTACGTGCCAAAAATGGAGAAAGAGGGAAAACAAAAACGCAACATGGTAAAAATGGTGCGGATTTAATCGTAAAAGTTCCCGAGGGGAGTACAATTTATGATGTAAAATCAGGACTGATAATTGCTGATTTGGTAGATAATGGACAAGAAGCAGTAATCGCCAGGGGAGGTAAGGGTGGACGTGGAAATGCTAGTTTTGCGACTCCTAAAATCGTGGCCCCTGATTTTTGTGAATTAGGTGTTCCTGGTGAGGAAAGAGAAATAAAAATAATCTTAAAGGTTTTAGCTGATGTGGGCTTAGTAGGTTTTCCTTCTGTGGGGAAGTCAACGATTATCGCTAGTGTTTCTTGCGCTAGACCTAAAATCGCCTCATATCACTTTACGACATTAAATCCTAATTTAGGGATGGTTAAAGTTCCTGATGGACGTTCTTTTGTGATGGCTGATTTACCAGGGCTTATTGAAGGGGCATCTAGTGGAGCTGGTTTAGGATTTCAATTTCTTAGACATATTGAAAGGACAAGAGTTATTGTCCATGTCATCGATATGGCTGGAAGTGAATGTAGGGATCCATATGATGATTATGTAAAGATTAACCATGAACTTAAAAGCTATAAATTAAATTTATTGAAACGACCACAAATCATTGTCGCAAATAAAATGGATTTACCAAATGCTCATGAAAACTTAGCCGTATTTCTCAAAAAAATTGATCATAATATTCAAGTTGTTCCAATTTCTGCGGTTACACGCACTAATTTAAGTGAAATGCTTTATAAAATTGCAGATATATTAGAAAGTGCACCTTATTATTCACTTTATGAGGAAGATGAATTTCTAGGTACTAAGCTTTATGAAATGAAAGATGACATTCCACAATTTGAAATAAATCGTGATAGCGATGGAAGCTATGTCGTTACAGGTGATATTATTGAAAGATTGTTTAAAATGACTAATTTTGATAATCATGAATCGGTACGTCGGTTTTCAAAAATGTTAAGAAAATATGGAGTTGATCACGCTTTACGCGAAAAAGGGGTTAAAAATGGTGAAATTGTGCGCATATTGAAATATGAATTTGAGTTTATTGATTAAGGACATAAGTCCTTTTTTTATTTATCCTTTAAATTTTTGTTAATTTTTATTATAATAATGATATATATTATAAGGAGAGATTTTAATGGAATATATCCACTTATCTGAAACCTTAAGAGTATCAAGATTTATTCAAGGATTAATGCGCCTACCTTCATGGAATTTTAATAAATATGATTTGTTGTATCAGATTGAGAAATTGTCTAGTTTAGGTATCACAACTTATGATAATGCTTCGATTTATGGAAGTGAAATAAGCTTTGGTGAAGCTATTTACTTAAAACCAAGTATTAGGCAAAAGCTCCAGATTATCACAAAATCTGGGTTGAGGCTCGAAACGCAATATCCTGATACTAGTAAAGAATATCTAATTAAGTCTGTTGAAAAATCCTTAATCAATTTAAAAACTGATTACATCGATTTATTACTTATTCAGCAACCAGATCCTTTCATCAATCCTTTTGAAGTTAGTGAAGCATTTAATTACTTACTAAAATCGGGAAAGGTGTTGAATTTTGGTGTTGCTAATTATCCACCTTCAAGCTTTAACCTCTTGCAAAAGTTTGTTAAAGAACCGCTTGTGACAAATCAAATTGAATTATCATTATTAAACTTAAAGAACTTTGTTAATGGGACATTAGAATTATGCCAGGAATATGAAATCCCCCCCATGATTTGGGGTGTATTAGATGGTGGAAAAATTTTTACTTCCTCTGATGAGGCTCTACTTAATATTTGTGATAAGTTAGAAGAAATCGGTAGTCGTTATAATATAAACACGCTTGAAACAATTATCTATGCCTTTTTCTTAAGTCATCCAGCGAACCTTATTCCCATTATTGGTACGAGTAAAATAAATCGGGTTACAAATGCCCTTAAAGCACTTGAAATTAAACTAACGAGAAAAGAGTGGTTTGAAATTTATTATACAGTTAAAGGTTATATATGAATAAAGGACTCCCTACTTTAATAATATTTAAGGAAGGGAGTCTTTTTTATGTTATGTAAAATAAAGTTTAAGGAAATAATAGCTTTTATTGTTATGTTAAGTTTAATTATCATTTTATATCCTCAAAAACAAATAAATTCACATGAAGTAGCTTATTTACAAAAAAATGTACAGCATGAAATAAGCTTAAATGAACAAGATTTACAAAGTAAAAAGGCTTTTATCGTATCTGAATTACATGGATTTAAAGAAAATACGTTAATTAGATATAAATTTCTAAGTTACTTAAATGATAATAGGGGAATAAATGTTTATTTAGGAGAAATATCATTTAGTAGTGGGTATTTATTAAATGAATATTTACAGACGGGTAATATTTTGTTATTAGATAAAGTTTTTTCTTTTTATAAAGGGAGTACTTTTTGTACTGAAGAAGAGTATCAATTTTATCAAGATTTGTACAAGTATAATCAAAATATTAATAATCAAAAAAAAATTACTTTATATGGCATCGATATCGAGCATTCGCTTGAAAGTGCGCTCTATTTTTATAATTATTATACTAAAACAAATATTAACGATATTAATCAGATTCTAAATGCTAAATACTTTGACCCTCTCCTTATCCACCTGCAAAATAACATTCACTATTATCATGTATTTTATCCAGAATACAATTTTCAAAAACGTGATAATTTTATGTATCATAATTATTTGTTTCTCCATAAACATTACCAAATTGATTGTTTTTTTTCTCAACTGGGTGCTAAACATAGTTTTTTAGATATAACTTCTGATAAATATCGAAGTTTTGCCTATTATCTCAACCATAGCTTGGATTCACCGCTTAAAGGAAAAGTATTATCAATTCACACCTTTTATAAGGACAGTGCATATATTGAAGCTTATAAATTTAAGCAGCAAAATTATTATAAAGAACATAATATAAAGCGGACATATCAAACTAATAATCTTGATTGTCTTAATAATAAATGGAATTTAATTAATCTAGAGGAAGAAAATTCTCCCTTTAATCAATCTTTAGTTTGGTACAATCTAGAAAGTAATAATTTACCACGAAAAACAACGGATTATTATCAATATCTCCTTTTGATAAATAATTCTACACATGCTAATCCATTAGATAATTTTGTTAAGGCTGATAATTAGTATTATTGGTTAGTGTTAACATTCTTAGTCGATAATCATATAATTTATTAGTACAAAGAAAGAGGTGAATAAATGAAATATCATATCGTCCAAATTAATGAGCATATCCAAGATATTTCTCGTAAATATAATGTGTCAGTAGAAGAAATTGTGAAATTAAATCGACATATTAATAATCTTGATAGTATCATTCCCGGAATGAAAATAAGATTACCAGTTTTAAATGATGAAATTAGTGATGAACTTAAAAATAATTTTCTTGATATCGAAAAATATTATCCTAAAGTAGAGGATTTTAAAGAAGTTAATATTGAAAAAAAGGTTGAAGATAAAAAAGAAGAGGAGGAAGAAGCTAAGTTACCAAGTCCATATACTTATCAACCATATCAACAATATTATCAAGCTCCATTACAACCACTTTATCCTTCTTATCAAGGTCAATTTTATCCCCCACCATATCAACCCTATTATTTTAACCGTGAGATAGTAGATAGTTTAAAACCATTAAATCATCAAGAGCCACAAATGGTTGATTTAACTATCCCACAACTAAAAGCCAAAGTAAAACCGATTGATTCAACCTTATGTGAACAACCAGCTTTTTGTGACCCAATTCTTTTAACGGATTTTAATTCAAAACTAAAAATACCCTATGATAAGACGGCAGAACAATTATTTCAAAAACCATTATTTAATCCTCCTTATCCTTGTGGTGTAGATATTAAAGAAACATATAATGAAAAACAAGCAAATATATCATTATTTGATGAAGACGTAAAGGAGATAAAAGTTGATTTAAGAGATTTTGTTAAAAAGCACACAAAAATTACTAAGAAAAAGATTAACTAGTATAATTAAGGCATTTTTGCCTTTTTTATTTTAGGGTTGAAAAAGTATTTATCTTAATCTATAATAAGTTATATATGTCGGGAGGGATAAAATCATGTTAGCACCAAAAGAAACAGCTTTAGAAGCATGTCGTACAGGCATTCAAAAAGTTAAACGTAATAGTGTCATTATCTTTGTTTCCGCAATTTTAGGCGGTCTATTTATTGCCCTTGGTTTTTATGGTTATATTGTCGCTAGTAGTGGCTTTGTAGAAACCAATTATCGTATTTTAGGTACATTTTTAGGAGCAATGGTATTTCCAGTTGGTTTAGTGCTGATAGTTATCACTGGTGTTGATTTATATACTGGTAATTGTTTAATCTTTTTCGGTTGGCTTAATAAATCGTATCATTTTGGAGCTGTTATTAAAAATCTAGTAATTGTCTTTTTTGGTAATTTATTAGGATCATTTGTGTTAGTACTATTAATTTATTTTAGTGGTTTAATAGAGACTGATACTATTAAAGAATTTATTGTTAATGTTTCTGTAAATAAGACTAATTTAACCTTTATTCAAGGTTTAACAAGAGGGATTCTATGTAATATCGCAGTTGTACTAGCTGTATATATGTCGTATGCAGCTAAAACAGTTGGTGGTAAGACCTTAGCAGCATTTTACCCCGTATTTTTATTTGTTTTAAGTGGTTATGAGCATAGTGTTGCGAATATGTTTATTCTTCCCTTGGGGTATATGATCCAAACGGGAAGTGAAATAACTTTTATAGGGATGATAAATAATTTTATCAGTGTAACACTAGGGAATTTCATTGGTGGAGCACTACTAATTCCAATCCCTTATTATTATCTCTTTGTTAAGAAAAGATAAATATTAAGGTTTAAGCGTAATTAATATTAGCTTAAACTTTTTTAATGAGAATCTTTCGCAAATGTCGATAAATATGGTATAATATAGAAATTGAGTAGGTGATAAAGGTGTATGATTATATACATGGAAAAGTAAAACAAATAAGTACTGATTATATCGTTTTGGATAATAATAATATTGGATATAAGATATTAACCCCTAATCCATATAATTTTAGTTTAGAAACTGAACTAACGATAAATGTTTATTTATATATCCGTGATGATTCCTTCGAATTATATGGTTTTAAAACAGTAACAGAAAAAAAACTATTTGAAAAGTTAATCAGTGTTACTGGTATTGGACCTAAATCAGCGTGTGCTATATTAGCTCCTGGAGATGTCGCTAATGTTTTAAAAGCCATTGAAAATGGCGATGTAAATTATTTAATGAAATTTCCTAAGGTTGGTCCCAAGACAGCTCAACAAATCATCCTTGATTTAAAAGGTAAGTTAAGTCATATTGATGCTATCGAAATAAATCAAGAACTAGATGAAGCATTTGACGCTTTAAAAGCTTTAGGATATAAAGAAAGAGAAATTCAAAAAGTTATCAAGCAATTACCTGATCAAGGATTAACTACCCAAGAATATATCACAAAAGCATTACAACTGATGTTAAAATAGCATTTTGAAGGGAGAGTGATGGTTATGGAACGTGTTGTTTCAGCTAGTAAAATGAATGAGGATGATTTTGAAATGTCATTAAGACCTCATAATTTAGCACAATATATTGGTCAAAATAAGGTTAAAGATAATCTCGAAGTATTTATTAAGGCTGCTAAGATGCGAAATGAAGCGTTAGATCATTGCTTATTATATGGCCCCCCAGGTTTAGGAAAAACAACGCTCGCAAATATTATTGCCCATGAAATGGAAGTTGATATTAAACATACATCAGGTCCTTCAATTGAGCGAAGTGGTGATTTGGCAGCTATTTTAACAACGCTAAATCCAGGTGATGTATTATTTATTGATGAAATACATCGCTTATCAAGAAATATCGAGGAAATCTTATATCCAGCGATGGAAGATTATTGTTTAGATATTGTGGTGGGAAAAGACCAAACCGCACGTTCAATACGTTTAGACCTACCTCCTTTTACTTTAGTAGGTGCAACGACACGTGCAGGTGATTTAACAGCACCTCTTCGTGACCGTTTCGGCGTGATTTCTCATTTAGAATATTATTCTGTCGCAGATTTACAAAAAATTGTTTTACGAACGTCACAAATCTTTACATTTTCGATTGATAACGATGCAGCGGTAGAACTGGCACAGCGTTCACGAGGAACTCCAAGGGTAGCTAATCGTTTATTTAGAAGAGTTCGTGATTTTGCTCAAGTATCGGGAGAAGAGAAAATCACATTAAAAATATGTAAAGCTTCTTTAGATAAGATGAATGTAGATGGAGCTGGACTTGATTATACTGACCATAAGTATTTATTAGGAATTATTGAACGTTATAATGGTGGACCAGTAGGTGTTGAAGCATTAGCAGCATCAATTGGTGAGGAAACGCAAACCCTTGAAGATGTATATGAGCCTTATCTTTTACAAGAAGGTTTTATTAAACGTACAGCTAGGGGAAGGGTTGCGACTGAAAAAGCTTATCGTCATTTAAATATAAAGCAAAGATTTTTTTAGAAAGAGGTATTAGATTGCGTGTTGCTGATTTTGATTTTACATTACCAAAAGAATTAATTGCCCAAACCCCATTAAAAGACCGTGAAAAGTCAAGGTTATTAGTATTAGAACGTGAAACAGGAAGAATTATCCATCGTCATTTTTATCAGCTATGTGATTATTTAAATGAAGGTGATACTTTAGTATTAAATGATACAAAAGTAATGCCAGCTAGGTTATTTGGAGTTAAAAAGAATACTTTAGCCCATATTGAAGTACTTTTATTAACACAAAAAGCAGAAAATCATTGGGAAACATTATGCAAACCTGCAAAGCGTGTTAAAATAGGAACGGAAATAAGTTTTGGTGATGGACTTTTAAGAGCTGAATGTGTTAAGATACTTGATGAAGGTAGAAGGTTATTTCAGTTTTATTATGAGGGTATTTTTTTTGAAATTTTAGATAAACTAGGTGAAATGCCACTTCCCCCCTATATCATTGAGAAGCTTGAAGATCGGGAGCGTTATCAAACCGTTTATTCAAAAGTGCTTGGTTCAGCTGCAGCTCCGACAGCGGGATTGCATTTTACCGCTGCTTTATTAAATCAAATCAGCCATAAGAAAGTAAATATCGCCTATTTAACATTACATGTTGGCTTGGGAACTTTTCGGCCTGTCACTGTTAGTAACATACATGAGCATAAAATGCATCGTGAGTATTATCATTTAGATAGTAAAACAGCAGACCTCTTAAATGAAACTAGGAAAAATAAGAAAAGGATTATTACCGTAGGGACAACCTCAACAAGGACTTTAGAAACAATTGCGACAAAATACGGTTCATTTATTGAGGCAAGTGGTTATACTGATATCTTTATTTATCCAGGCTATGAATTTAAAGCAATTGATGGTTTAATCACAAATTTTCATTTGCCAAAGTCAACTTTAATTATGCTTGTATCAGCATTTGCATCAAAAGCGAAAATTATGAATGCTTATAATGAGGCGATAAAACATAAATATCGGTTTTTCAGTTTTGGAGATGCAATGTTAATTATCTAAAAAGTGGTGAAAAAATGACAGCGATTAAATATGAATTAATACATACCTGTAAACAATCAGGGGCTAGACTTGGTAAACTTTATACTCCTCATGGAGTTATTGAAACACCAATATTTATGCCAGTTGGAACCCAAGCAACTGTCAAAACACTTTCTCCTGAGGAATTAGTTGCGATGAATACCCAAATTATTCTCAGTAATACTTACCATTTATGGTTACAACCTGGGGATGAAATTATTAAAGCAAGCGGTGGTTTACATAAATTTATGAATTGGAAACAGCCAATTTTAACTGATTCTGGAGGTTTTCAAGTATTTAGTCTTAGTAAATTACGAAAAATAACTGAGGAAGGGGTACATTTTCGTCATCACAAATCGGGAGCGAAATTATTTTTATCACCAGAAAAAGCAATCGCAATTCAAAATAATTTAGGTAGTGACATTATGATGAGTTTTGATGAATGTATTGAACTTCCTGCAGAGTATAATTATGTTAAAAAATCAGTAGAAAGAACACTACGTTGGGCAGAGCGAGGACTTAGGGCACATAAATATCCTGATAAACAGGCCTTATTTGGGATTGTACAAGGTGGAACTAATGCTGATTTAAGGAAGTTTTCTGCCACAGAGTTAGTAAAACTTAATTTCCCGGGTTATTCAATAGGCGGTTTATCAGTAGGTGAACCTAAGGAAATTATGTATCAAACTCTTGAAGCAACAATTCCCTACTTACCAGTTGATAAACCGCGTTATCTTATGGGAGTAGGTTCAGCAGATGCATTAATTGAAGGAAGTATTAGAGGAATTGACATGTTTGATTGTGTCTTACCAACAAGAATTGCTCGTCATGGTACAGCTATGACCAGTAGTGGGAGACTTGTAATTAGAAATAAACAATATGAAAGTGATTTTACAAAGCTTGATTATGAGTGTGAATGTTACACTTGTAAAAATTATACTAGAGCATATCTACGTCATCTGATTAAAGCAGAAGAAACTTTTGGCCAGAGACTTATTTCTTACCATAATGTTTATTTCTTACTTAAATTAATGGAAAATGTTCGTCAGGCAATCAAAGATAATCGTTTACTTGATTATAAAGACGAATTTTTCGATAAATATGGATTTAACAATCCAAATAACGTTAGAAAATTTTAATAAAGGAGTGTAATAATATGCCAGAAGCTGTAGCGACATTATTATCGTTTTTAGTTCCATTAGCTTTATTCTTTTTAGTAATTTATTTTTTCATTATGAAACCTGAAAAGAAAAGAAGAACGGAAGTTTATGAAATGCAGTCACGCTTAAAAGCCGATGATAAAATAGTAACCATCGGTGGGATACATGGAATAGTTGATGATATTAAAGAAGATGTTGTAACAATTATTCTTATTAGTGGTGCAAAAATGAAGATTGAAAAAGCAGCAATACGCACAATCTTAGATGAAGAGTAAAAAAAGAAAACTGTAAATTTATTTTTACAGTTTTTTTATCTCAAGAGTTTATTTAATCTTTCTTAATTGCCTCTAAGGCAATTATTAAGTGTTTAACCAGATTTTTATAATATAATTTTATTAATAAATTATATTGATTGTATTTTGCGTGTGTTATAAGCGTATTTAGATAATCGATGACATCTGCTTTTTCGATTTCTAATAAGCTGCTGAATTTATTTTTTGAATAGTGAAAAATAAGATAACTTAAAAATGTCAGGAAAGCAATAAAATATAGAATTAGCCAATAAAATAATAAATCATAAAAAAAAATTGTTAGGGTAAGTGCTACAAAGAAAAAAATGAGCGTTAAAAGATATGCGAATTTCTTTCTTTTAGTTAAAATTATGATTATTTGCTTAATACTAGCCTCAAATACTTGATTCATACATCGCCTCAATAATTTTTATTGCCTCATTATAGTTATCATTGTTTTTACGATTAAACAAATTAGCTTGTTGTAAATGTTTTATTTTCAAGATTGCATTTTCATGATCATTTTGATAATTATTGATTAGCCACATATGCTTTTTATAAACTAAATAATTATAAGTAATATAAAGAAAGAGAATAACGAAAATAAATATATAAATATATGGCATAAAAATTGTACCAATGTAAAACTCAAAGATAATCGCACATGTAATAACAATAATGGCTAACATTATTGATGAGATGAGTCTAAGTAGGATTCGATTTAATGATTTCTTAATAAAATATTCAAATTTCTGATTCATAAAATCACCTCATTTTTAATATTATAACATGGATTGAGTCTTGTGTAAGCACTTTTTAAAGAAAAAACGTGGATTTCCACGTTTAGGGATAGAATATTATTTTACAACGGGCTTAAAATTGACTCCAATAACTCCACCAAGTCCAGCAGAGAGAATGAAAACAAGATATTTTATAAAGAGGTCAAAGGTAAATTTATCTTCGAATCCTAAAAGAAATATTAAGAATAAAATTGTAACTATAAATAAAGCAAAAAGCATACCATTCACTAAGCCTTTTTTCTGATTCATATTCCCACTTAAAAAGCCCAAAATGACAAAGATCGTAATTCCACAGATAAAGATGTAAATTGATTTATCGGTGATATTAATAACTTTAAAATAGATAAAAATTGAAGATATCGTAATTATAATTAAAGTCAGTATAAGCCATATTAATAATACAAGAATATTTTTTTTGTAATTTGACATAAAAAACCCTACCTTTCTATTAAATTATATGAAAAAAATAATTTTATTAGAATTAAACTAATGATATATATAATAAATGAGGTGTAGCATGTTTGAAGTATTTCAAATTATCATCAGAGTGATCCTTAGTTATGTTGTTATTTATCTTACTTTTCGCTTTATGGGTAAAAAAGAATTAGGTGAATTAGGGATAATCGATTTAATTATTTTTCTAATGATCGCAGAAATAAGTGCTTTAGCAATTGAAGATTTAGATAAACCCTTTATTTATGCGGTGATTGCGATAATGTTGTTAGTTTTTCTGCAAAAACTGTTAAATTATTTAACGCTTAAAAATGCAAATTTGCGTGATAAAATTGAAGGAACACCAGCAGTTTTAATTGCTAATGGCAAAGTTAATTATCAAGAAATGCGAAAACAAAGTTATACTTTTGATGATTTGATGAATCAATTACGTGATCGAGATATCCGTTCGATATCAGAGGTAGATTTTGCGATTTTAGAAGTGGGAGGAACTTTATCAGTATTTAAGAAGAATGGTTCAAGTATCTCACCACTTCCAATAATTATTTCGGGTAATTTTATCAAGGAAAACTTTAAATACATTGATGTTGATGAAACTGAGGTAAAGCGCATATTAGTGGCTAAAGGTTATAGTGATATTAGTAATATTCTTTATGCTAATTATGAAAATCAAGAATTATTTATTATTAAAATTGATGCTACTGTGTAAAGAGTTGTTGTTTAATTTTTCTGATATTACCAATATTGAAGCTAAATAAAATAGCTAGATAAAAGATAAATAAAATACTTATGCAGAGGTAGGGATTAATTCCTACCTTTTTTAAGATACTACCAAGTAAAGTAGTAGATATAAGCAGGGATAGCGACAAAAAGATTGTCGTGAAGTTATACTTAAAATCAATTGTTTTCCGTAAAATTAGATAATCCATCGTTGTGACAAAGATCGAATTGACTATAATCGCAATTGTAAGACCATGGACATTGATATCTGGTTTTGTAACTAAAAAATATATTAAGCCTAATTTAATCATCGAGCCAAACAGTGTTGAGAACATCGCCGCCTTGGTTTTATTTACCGCATGAAGCGTTGAAGTTATTGGTTGCTGAAAATAATGGATTAAAAATAAGGGGGCCATATAGCTTAAGAAAACGACACCTTCAGTAGTATTAAAAAATAATTGCATTAATTCTTGAGGATATAAAGTAAGAATTACTGTAAAAATAGCTCCAATTAAAAATGATAAAAAGATTGAGAGATTAAAATAATGAGTAATTTTTGCTTTATTTTTTTTAGCATAAGCTTCTGTAATAATCGGTATTAAAGGTGTAGCAATCGCAACACAAAAAAAGGATGGAACTAATAGTAGTGATAAAGTATAACCCGTTATTTGACCATAGATTCTGGTAATATATTTACTACTAATTCCTAAAGATAGCATGGCGAAAGAAAAGATAATTGGCTCAAGAAAATGTGATAAAGAACCGATTAAGCGACTTCCGGTAGCAGGTATGGAAATTGTTAAGATGTCTTTAGTTACTTGGCGATTAGAAGCTATGTCTTCCTTCCGTTTACTTAGAATTAAATTCCACGAGCGTTTATTTTTGATTTTATAAATCATATATATTAAAGCACTAGCTTCTCCTAATGAAATAGCGATAATGGCACCACTAACAGCAATCTCAACCCCATATGGTAAAAGGATAATTACTAAAGCAACACTAGTAGTAATTCTAACAATTTGTTCGATTAATTGGCTATAAGAAGGAGTAGCAATAATTTTATAACCATGCAAGTATCCTTTTAAGATACTTGTAAATGATACAAGAGGAATAAAGATAAGTAACATTAGTAAAGGATAGTAGGTTCTAGGATCGTTTAGTAAACTATGTGATAAATATTGGGCTGATAAAAGTAAGACAATGATTAATATTGAACTATTAATAACGCTTATTTTTAATGCTTTTAAAACGATGGTTTTATTAGATATTTCTTGTTTAATATTATTTTCGGAAACTAATTTACTGATAGATATCGGAAACCCTAATTGTGCAAGGGCAATAATCAAAATAAAAGTTGGCATCACCATCATATAGACTCCTATACCTTCAGGTGTTAATAGTCGTGCAATTAACATCCGATTTATTAGCCCTAATACTTTTACAATCATGCCAATGATGACTAAAATGATCGTAGCTTGAATAAATGTTTGCTTTTTCATCGTTTCACCTTTTCAAATTATCGATTTTCTTATACAATTATAATTATACAAACTATGATTTATGATAAAAAGGTGATAATAATGTTTAAGTCGCGCTATAAATGGCAAATATTAAATGAAAACGAAGTATCTACTGAGAAAGAACTGTGGGATATATTATATAATAATCGTAATCTTACGAGTGCTGTAGAAAAAAGTCGGTATTTAAGTGATGAATTGTTTTTATATGATCCGTATCTGTTTCGAGATATGAAAAAGGCTGTTTCAAGAATCAAAACAGCAGTAGCAAATAAAGAAAAAATTATGCTTTACGGTGATTTTGATGTTGATGGCGTTACTGGAGTAGCAATTTTATATAAAGCACTAAAGAAATTAGCCGCAAATGTATTTTATTATATACCAAGTAGATTCACTGAAGGATATGGACCAAATGAAGCAGCTTATGATAACTTCATTAAACATGATTTTACGCTAATCATTACAGTCGATAATGGGATAACGGGCATTAATGAAGCTAAATTATTAAAGGAAAATAACGTTGATTTAATAATTACTGACCATCATGAACCGTTAAGCGCACTTCCTGATGCCTATGCGATACTTCATGCAAAACTTGATAATGAAACATATCCTTTTAAGGATTTATCAGGGTGCGGAGTTACCTTTAAATTAGCACAGGGGTTATTAAATGAAGTTCCACTTGATTTAATTGATTTAGCTGGACTTGGGACAGTGAGTGATATGGTTAGTTTGACAAGTGAAAATCGGACGATTGTAAAATGGGGTATTAAGCAATTAAGTAATACAACTCATTTAGGGCTTAGATTACTTTTACAAGGATTAAACCTTAAAAAGCTCGATGAATCTAGTTTAGGTTTTATTCTGGCCCCTAGATTAAATGCTCCAGGTCGAATGGATAATGGCAATGTAGCGGTAAGATTATTAGTCACAGAAGATTATCAAGAAGCAAGTGATTTGGTACTTGATATTGAAAGCTTAAATAGCGACCGCAAGCTTCAGATCGATGTTATTATTGAAGAAGCGATCGAAGAAATATCGATTAGAGCACTTGATGATTATAATGTCATCGTGGTAGAGAGAGAAAATTGGCATGAAGGTGTTTTAGGAATTGTTTGTAATCGGTTAATTGATATTTATCATAAACCAGTAATTGTTTTAACAGAATCTAATGGAGTTTATAAAGGCTCAGGACGGACTTTAGATGATTTTTCACTGCATGAAAACTTAACGAAGGTAAAAGACATTTTAATAAAATTTGGTGGTCATAAGATGGCTTGCGGTTTATCACTTGATAAGGCAAATATTCCTTTATTAAGGGAAAGGTTACATGAACTTGCTTTATATGAAATAAACAATTATTTAAAAATTGATTCGGTATTAAATGAAAATCTAATTAATTTACCGGTCGTTGAAAACTTGCAAAAGTTACGTCCATTTGGGCAACATAATCCTAATCCATTATTTTTAATTAGGGATTGCGAGGTAGTTACGCTTAATTGTGTGGGAAATCTTAATAAACATCTTAAATTAGTAGTTAAAAAAAATAATTTAAGTTTTGAGGCGATTGCTTTTAATATGGGAAGTTTGTCCGATAATATAAATAATCATGATTTAGTGGATATTGTTGGTAATTTAGATATTAATGAATATAACAATCAAAAATCATGTCAAATTCGTGTGGAAGATATTAGCTGTCGGTATAAGCAAATCTTTGATTGTCGTAAACAGGGATTAATTAAGCGTTGTGATTATTCATATATTTATTTTAATCATAATTTTAATTATCAAGAAGGAGAGGTATATACTTCCAATCGAGCATTAAAAAAAGATGTTGTCTTAATTGATGTACCTACTAGATTAACAGAGTTTAAAGAAATACTTAATGCTAATTGGCATAATCTCTATTTATTATTTAAGTATAATGAGATATTTACCTATGAACATTTAGTCACAAGAGATAAATTAGCTAAAATTTATCTCGTTTATAAGAAAATAAAACGTTTTAAACGAAATGATGTAAATGTTGTCAACAAACTTGAGAAGATGGGATATAATAAAGACATGCAAAACCTTGCAATCCAGGTGTTTTTTGAGTTAGATTTTGCTATAATAGAGGGTAATGAGATTATTTTTGTCGATAAACCAGATAAAAGAGATTTGTCGGAGTCAATAACCTATAAACAGCTTAAGGAAGAAGTTCATCTTAAAGAACAATTATTGCTCTCTTCTCAGGATGAGTTAAAATATATGATAAATAATTTGATAACCATTAAGGAGGTTAGTAAAAATGGAGCTTAAAAATTATATTGCTGATGTCCCAGATTTTCCTAAAGCGGGGATCCTATTTAAAGACATCACGCCTTTAATGCAAGATGGGGAAGCATTAAAAGCTACAATGGAAAGATTTATTTCATATGCTAAGGAAAAGGGTGCTAATTTAATTGTTGGACCAGAAGCAAGGGGTTTTTTATTTGGAACTCCTGTTGCAGCAATGATGGGGTTAGGGTTTGTACCGGTTAGGAAACCTGGTAAATTGCCGCGCGAAGTAATTGAATATGAGTATGAATTAGAATATGGTTCGAACAAATTATGTATCCATGTAGATGCGATAAAAAAAGGACAAAAAATTGTGATTATTGACGATTTATTAGCGACAGGTGGCACTGTAGAAGCAGCAATAAAATTAGTGGAAAAATTAGGCGGTATTGTTATGGGATGTGCTTTTTTAATTGAATTAAATGCCTTAAAGGGTCGTGAAAAACTAAAAAAATATGATGTATATTCATTAATACAGTACTAATATTACCTACTATGAAAGGCGGTGAATCGTATGAATGAAGTAGCACTTAAATATGAAGAGTTGATGCGAAATGTTAGACGATATATTACTAAAACTGTAAACCTTCAATTAATTGAAAGGGCTTATAAGTATGCAAGTGAAAGACACAATACTCAGTATCGCAAATCAGGAGAACCTTATATTATTCATCCATTAGAAGTAGCATTAATCCTTACTTCTTTTAACGCTGGTCCAAGTACGATAGCCGCCGGTCTTTTACATGATGTTATCGAAGATACAAGCGTTACTCATGAGGAAATGGAACAAGAATTTGGAACTGAAATTACAAGTCTTGTTGATGGAGTATCAAAATTAGGACAATTAAAATATGTATCAAAAGAACAAGCTTTAGCTCAGAATCATCAAAAGATGTTTTTGGCTATGGCGAAAGATATAAGAGTAATTATTATTAAACTAGCGGATAGGCTTCACAATATGCGAACCTTAAAATATATGCCTCAAGATAAACAGGTTTCAACAAGTCAGGAAACGATTGAAATATTTGTCCCCATAGCACACCGTTTAGGTATGTATAGATTAAAGTCTGAACTTGAGGATCGATGTTTACGGTATATAAATAGTGATGAATACTATTACGTCGCAAGTCTAATTAATGAAAAACAAAAAGAGCGGGAACAAGATATTGCGAATATGATTGAAGAGTTAACCATTCTTTTAAATGGATATGGTATTGAATTTGAAATTAAAGGCCGGGTAAAAAATATCTATAGTGTCCATAAAAAAATGCGCGAAAAAAACATAGAATTTACTGAAATCTTTGATCTTCTAGCATTAAGATTAATCGTTAATGATGATGCTGCCTGTTATCATGTTCTTGGTGTAATTCATTCTAACTTTAAACCAATTCCAAAGCGTTTTAAAGACTATATCGCAATGCCTAAACCAAATATGTATCAATCACTCCATACGACTGTAATCGGACCAAATGGGAAAATATTTGAAGTCCAAATTCGAACTGAGGAAATGGATAATATTGCTGAATTTGGAGTTGCAGCACATTGGGCATATAAAGAAAATCGGAATAATACTGCTGAACAGGAGCAACTTGAGATTCAACAAAAACTTAAATGGTATAAAGAAATGGTTGAGCATTCAGAAAATGATGATGATGCATCTGATATTGTTGACATAATGAAAGATGATATCTTTTTAGCGAATGTTTATGTTTTCACCCCTAATGGAGATGTTTTAGATTTTCCTGCGGGTGCAACTCCCTTAGATTTTGCCTACCGTATTCATAGTGAAATTGGTAATAAAACCGTAGGTGCAATTGTAAATGGAAAAATCGTGCCTTTAACATATGGATTAAAGACTGGCGATGTGGTTGAAATTAAAACCTCAAAACAGTCTTATGGACCTAGTGAAGGCTGGTTAAAAATTGTTAAGACCCAACATGCTAAGGGAAAAATAAGACAATTCTTTAACAAACAAAATAGAGGGACTTTTATCGAACAAGGTAAAGAACTAGTTAATCGAGCCTTAGAAGGTAAAGTACCTAGTGTCACAGAGTTTTTAGGTAAAGAGAGTTTTCTCAAAAAATTTCAAAAGCAAGGAATTAATACTTTAGAGGACTTGTTATATGCTATTGGTAAGAAAACTATTTCGATTCAAAATATTTTACAAAGATGTGAAGCAGATGCGCCAGGACTTGATATTAACACTATTTTAGAAAATATTAATGAAGAAAAAACTAAACTGAATCGCACCAGCGATTCAGGATTAATTGTACCTGGGTTAGATAATCCCCATATTAAAATTTCTAAATGTTGTAATCCGATACCTGGTGATGCTATTATTGGTTATGTAACTAAAGGAAAAGGGATTACTGTCCATAAAGCTGATTGTCAAAATATAATTGAATCAGATGATAAAAGATTTATCGAAGTATTATGGTCAAACAATCGAGAAGGTAAAAAATATGAGATTGATTTAATGATATCAGCCTTTAATCGTAATAATATCTTAATGGACATTATTAATTCAATAAATGCTTTAAATGTTAATTTAATTAAAATCCATGGTAATGTAGATAAAGAAAGTATAATTACAGTCAAAATAAAAGTTTTACTTGAGGATATTGACAAATTAAATAATTTGGTTGTTAACTTAAAAAAAGTTAAAGATATTTATTTTGTCGAAAGAATTGTAAAATAAAGCGAATTCAGTTAAGAATTCGCTTTAAATATGCTTATTTCGCCTTTTTCTTCCTTCGTTCTTCGATATTAGTAAAGAAATCAAGAACTGTAATTGTAGTGGTACAATTTGTGATCGGGATAAACATAAAGATAATAATTGGGATAAAAATTCCGATCCCGTAGTGAGAATAAAATGGTAGTTTTAAGTCAATAGCTTGTTTCTGTAGTTGAATAACAGAGAAGACAATATTATTATCATTATGGTCTACTTGGAGATATTCTAAATTATTGTCTTTTTCTTGGTAATTAGCGATATAATAATAATAAAATTTATTACCAAGCCAAAATCGTTGTGATTTGTGATGATTATTAAGTGCAGTATGTTCTAAATCTTGATTTAAGATCTCGATTTTCTCATATCTATAATCATCAATCTTTTCTACAGTAAAGATGTTATCGTCGATAATTAATCCTACTGAATTATGTTTTTTGTAGATAGAGTTTTTAGATGTATTTTGATATTGATCGACTTTATGATAGATAGTTTCTTTATTCAAAATATTAATGTAATACATTATTTTATTAGTAGCATCATATAAAGGATTTCCATCCTTAATCACAAATGAAATATAAGGGTTTTCCTTTAGAGTGAACCTGTCATCAGTTTTATAAAAACAGGTATTAGAGATTACCACAATTTGATTAAAGACGAGATTTGTTAAGTTGATTTCTTCGGTTAATATGAGTTCTCCGTTACTAAAATGGTAAACTTCATATATATTACCCATTTTTTTAAGAAAAAATAATTTATTGTTTTCATAATAACTACTTATCATGGAATCTTCAGTTTCTAATAGCTGCTCTATAGTGTTTGGTTTTACAAGATAAACTCCGGAATCATCATAAAACAATAAATAATTATGATCTTTAACAAATCTGTTAAATAAATTTGTCGCATTAGTTTTCATAATTTCTGTTTTTAAACGTTTACTAAAGATTTCTTTATTTGTTGAAAGGTCATAGACGTTAATTTCTGAATCGGAACTATAGGTATATAAATAGTTATCGTCATAGTAATAGTCAGTAATAATACTATTCGGATTAACATTTTTCTTAATATCCACGGTCATAATATTATTAGTTTGAAAATTATTTTCCAAATCTACTGGATAACCATTGAAATTTAAATAACCTGTATTATCACCTAAATTTAAAAAGGTTTTAGTTTTATTAGTTGGTAAATCAAACAATATTGTTCCGATTCCAATAAATAATATTAACAGCCATATTAATAAATAATATGTGAATGACGAGAGTGAAGCAGAAATATCATTAAATTTTTCAATTATATAAGTCAATAATTTTTTAGCGTAAAGAGACAAAATAAAGATTGCTGTGGTTAATAAAATGGAGAACAAAATTTGTAGTACGAAACCATAAAATCTAAATACCGTTAAGAATACATACATCGGTAAAACTGTTGTTGCAAATAACACCAAATTATTTTTTACTGTTTCTATTTGAAGATATGAGTCACGATCGTACTTTTCTTCAATCCGGACTACAATATAACCAAAGATTAGCATTAGCATAAATATTAAAGCAAAACGGCCAAAGATTGTTAAATATCCATCTAAGAAAAAGATAATCGTAATTAAATAACTCCATAATGCTTCACATAAAGCTAGAGGTATTACTGATGTTTTATCAATATCAGCCTTCCTACGATTAAAATAATATGATGTTATTATAAAAAACACAAGTGGTAAAAGAAAAAATATAATTTTCATATCCCCCACATGATATTCAAAGAATATCATACTCCTTCCTTTTTTTTATAGCTTGTGATATTATCATGATATATTTATTTTATTGTAGCATTATCTACTTATTAATTCAATGATTTTTATTATATTATGATATTATCTATATCAACTATGATATGTTATAATCAGGTTAAAATAAACTAAATTGAGGTTAAAAATGAAAATTGTGATTCAAAGAGTTAGCCAAGCAAGTGTAAAAGTAAATAATGAAATAGTAGGCGAAATAAAAAATGGATTACTATTACTTGTTGGTGTAACCCATGATGATACGTCTTTTGATGTTGATTATCTAGTAAAGAAAATAATTAACATGAGAATATTTGAAGATGAGAATGGAAAGATGAATATTTCATTACTTCAAAAAGGATATGATATACTTAGTGTTTCGCAGTTTACTTTGTTTGCGCAAACGGAAAGGG